>JANMME010000928.1:0-16017 GCA_031373015.1 Saprospiraceae bacterium | reverse complement strand
TAAGTTCAATAACAATACCACTACCGAACGAAGCTCTGCATTCGTTATCTGATCCGGGTCAATATGTTTTATTTTGTCCAACATCAACACAAAGATATGTTTTTGTTCATATATTTCCCGGACTTTTTGAGGGGATACGTAATAACGAGATTCAACTTCAATCTAGAAAAAAGGGCTTTGTCTATGATTTCTGGCAGATATTTACAACAAAACTTTTGCGCTTTAAATGGGCAGATGTTGGCAACAGAGCATGGCTGATTATAGGTTTTATCGCTATCGTATTATCCAGTATAATTTTGTTGACTTATAAAAAATGTAGCAAGCACATAACTGAAGTTATCCCAACCGAATCCATACGGCCCGAAGACAATATCCCTGCTATGATCAACTACTTAATAAAATACCCAGATGGCCCATTGGCGACATCTCTTCGTGGTAGTTTGAAGCAATTAAATATTGATTACGAAAAAAAAATAGGCAGTGCTTGTATCACTCAAGCAACTAATCCAGACCTTGCCTGTAGGTATTTGCAGTGTGCTTTTCAAATTGATCCCGACTCCAAAGAAGTTCAAGAGATGAGGCTAAAACTGGGGTGCAACTTTACTATTTCCAGTAATAATGGTTTTTGCGAATAAATAACAGCATGGTATTATGCGAAACATGAAAAATATGAAAAATCTCCTTTCCCGCTCTTGTTATTTACTTGTTGTAACAGTATTGATTGTCAATTCACCCAATCAAGCCGTTGCCCAGCGGACGGATTGTTGCTGCTGTGCACAGCTCAACGGTGGTCAGAAGGCACATAGAAATGGTGACTATGATGGGGCCCTTAAATTGTATAAAGAAGGGCTTTTATGCCCCGACAGTACCGATGGTAACAATAGTAAAAGATGCCTCAAGGAACTACATAAATTGGTTAACATGGGGTTGCCCAAGCCTATTCCCCCTAAGTCATTTGGTGAAAAAGTATTCGGTGGATTCGTAGGTGTGGTCAAAGATGTTGGTAATGCAATCGGAGATGTGGTCGAGGCTATTTTTCCTGACAAAAAAAAACAGCCCCAAAAACCAAAAAATGGCTCTGAAAACAATATAAGGCACCAACAGTATGATGCATATTTAATGGGTGACCATTCCAATACAGGCGAAGGTGATAAAGACGAAAAACCCCGCCACTCCGTCCTTTTAAGCAAATTCTGGATTAGCGAAAAAGAAGTTACTTTTAAAGAGTACGATGCTTTTTGTGATTCAACAGGGCGTGAAAAACCCAAGGATGAAAAAGATTGGGGGCGAGGCATAAGGCCCGTCATTGATGTGAGCTGGTATGATGCCATCGAATATTGTAATTGGTTAAGTAATAAAGAAGACCGAGATACAGTATATATAATAACTAAAAAGATCGATCTCGACAACAGGGACTTAGGCGACACTTTAAAATGGCAAGTAAAATGCAACTTGGATGCCGATGGGTTTCGACTGCCAACCGAAGCCGAGTGGGAATATGCTGCGAGTGGGAGGAATAAAGAACGAATTAGCAGGTTCGGGGATGGTGAGGACATTGCTATTACCCTTAATATAAACTTTGATGGTGGTACTAATTTTAAGGAAGACTACTCTCGATCAGGCTATTACCGTCGGAAAACTATCTCTGTTGATTCCTTGGAAGCCAATGCCGCAAGACTAAAGCACATGAGTGGCAATGTCAGTGAATGGTGTTGGGATTGGTATGGTGAGCGCTATTACGAAACGAGCAAAGGGCCTATAACCAATCCCCAAGGGCCAACTGATGGTTCCAATCGCGTATGCCGCGGCGGCTCGTGGCGCGACACTCCAAGAAATTGCCGCATATCATATCGGAAAGCGGTACAACCCATCTATCGGGGTAATGACGTTGGTTTTCGGATAGTTAGTAAAAAGTCTCCCTGAGCCCCACCCATTCATACCACAATTTAGCATAAAAAAAATATTTACTACCTTTATGCCAGCCGGGAAGCGTTTATCCCGGCTGGCGTGTCTTTTATTCCCACCTCGCTACCCCATTTTTTGTGTTGTTGTGGCCGTTTTAGTGGTCATGACGATCATAGTAAAAATATACTATACGAAAAACGGGCGCAAGGCGTTAAGAAACAGTAACATACTTTTTAATCACTAATACCTCCTTCGTTTTGAATCTTAAACCACATTTCCAGCCATGGATAGGGATATCCATGTTGGTGCTCAGCTCCCTTGAGGTGCTTGCCCAATGCAACCCTCCCGCCTCCCTTTGGCTTCTACCCCCGCAAACATCCACCTCCCTGACCCTCAAATGGTCGCCTGTTTTAGGCGCCTCCCAATTCCAGCTTCGATATTGGGAGAGCTCGGCTCCCGACGACAAGACCATCGTAGACGATTGCGGGCCTGTGCCATTCACTTTGCGGGGACTGCGAAAAAACACGGCTTACACCCTTCAAGTCCGCTCAAAATGCGGCAATTTAATCTCTGACTGGGGTGTTGCTATCAATGCTGCGACCATCAACAGTTCAGGGTCTTGCAATAACCTTCCGGCTGGTGTACTGCTCAGTGCAGGCACTGCCAACATTGGCGTGAATTGGGCTTCCACGGGAAGCCATACCATTAGATATCGCCTCGGTAATTCAGGCGACTGGCTGGTGCCCACAGGTGCTTTAAACCTGATGAGCTCACCCTTCTCGATTGTTGGCTTGTCGCCCGGCATGTATCAAGTAGAAATAAAACGCAATTGCAGCGCCACTGCAAGTACCTATTTGAGTTACAGCACAACCATTGGCGATGCCTGCGGCACACCAGATGCGCCCGTAGTCACGCCCTTCGTCACAAGTGCTGAGCTGGTATTGCCTTCAACGCCTGGCACAACTGGATACAACGTTGAATATAGATTAGGTACTTCGGGCGACTGGATAAATGGAGGAGCGGGCGTTCCCCCTTCAATACTTCCTTTGAGCCCGCCGCTGATGCATTCAACGGTTTACCAGGTTCAAATACAAGCCATTTGCAATGCGGGCGTTAGCGGATTTTCCCCGCCAACCACTTTTACGACAAAGCCCGAAACGGGCCAATGCCTCGCAAACAAAAATGCTGGCAAAAACTTGAGCGCTGCTGGTATCCTGGAAATCAACCATAAATGCAACAACCCCAGCCCTTTTACCTATTCCTCCATGATTGGCGTAAACGATGGGGGATTGGTATTCAGGTCGTTCCAGAACGAAACCAACAACCAGATCACTCAGTTGACTACGCAGTTTCGGAATTTTCATACCATGGATGAAGATTTCAACACCTCCATGCAGGGGTATGATTTGAACATAAAACCCAAAGACACGCAGCCGGAAGGTTCACCCGCCCGCACATCCTACAACAAGGGCCTGTACACTTTGTACCGCCAAACCCACGGCTTTGGCAACATCACCGGCGCAACGGAACTGCTGCAATACGCGCCCCAGTCCTGGAAAGAAAAAATTTACAAGGAAAGCGACTGGTCAGCTGCCGGCCCTTCGGGCATCATGGCTTCTTTTGAAAATTATACCAAAAAATTCATTGACGAATTCGCGCCCGCTAACGGTGTTGGAACCCAAATCCTTGTCTCAAACTTTCAAGTAGGCAACGAACTCTGGGATTATCCAGTGAAAACCGACTACCACAGCCTGCTCCTCGGTGCCCGAAATGCTTTTGTGAGTAAATACGGTCCAAAGTCAGCCGGCAAATGGAAGATGAAGCTAGTGGCCGGCGCTTTTCAAGCTTACCGCGACAATACCTGTAATTCGATGCTTCGTGATTTTTCCAATTGTGACGGCGGGCTTGAACGCCATGATTTTATTGGCGATTATCTTGAAGTAGCCGATTGCATGCTTTTGAAAGACCTGGACGCGATTGATTGTCACCCGTACAGTTTTAAGCCTGCGACCACCCAATGGACTTATCCTGAAGACCCCTCATCAGAAACTTGGCAAATCCGAAACCTCGCAGTCTGGTTGAATGCCAATCAAGATACAAATACGGGCGTACTGCAGAATACCCGCCTCTGGAGTACCGAGTTCGGTTTTGACAGTAACCCCACGACGGGGGTAGGGGAGAAGACCCATTCGGCTTACCTCCTCCGGGGACTGTTATTGCATAGCCGCTACCACTTTGAAAAAGTATTTTTTTACAACGCTTTTGACTTCGCAAGGCCCAGTGACCAATATTACAACGGCTTGTACAACAGCGCGGGGTTCTGGAAATTAGGCACCCACCCTGCGAATAGCGCTTGGGCCTCTCCCATAGCAGCTCATGGCGCCACTGCGAAGCCCGCTTGGTATGGTATGCTGGACTTTAAAGCCCGTTTTGGTGAGCATGTTTTTTTCAAAGCTTTGGTAGAAGATGCCGAGGCATATATTATACTGATCGCCAAACCTGACAGCACGGATCCATACCTCCTGTTCTGGTCGCCGCGGCAAACCAATGACAATAATATCAATGAGGATATTCCGGTTAACCTAGCCCTTAACTTTCAAGGAGTTTTGCCAGGGAGTTTAAAAGTAGAATCAACGATAGGCCAAAGTTTTGCAGAAAGCGCATTGCCTGGGCAAACCTTTTCAGCCGCTTCTATTTCATCATGTGGCATGCTCACCCTGACCAGGCTCAGACGAACCCCGGCCTTTATTCGCTTGGTGCCCTGCTTATCCTGTATCAATATTACCAACCCTGGGAGCATTGTTGGGCCAACAATCAGCAGTGGGAGCGCCCCCTTTGACCCTGCTATAATCACCAATGGCGCAGACGCTGGCGGTGGCAACGGCGGCATTATTGAATATCAATGGCAACAATCCCAAGACAATGTCAATTTCTTAGACATTCCCGGGGCTACGGCGCTTACTTACGACCCCCCGGGCATTGCCCAGACCACTTATTTCCGGCGGGCGGCCAAGCGCAGCACCTGTTCCGATTTTATTTTCACCACTTCCATTGGATTGATGGTAGTACAAAGCATTTGCCCCAAAATCCGCTCCTTTGAACGCATTCCGCATTCAAACCCAGTCTGCAACCCCGATGGAGATTATTTTTATAGAATCGTGCTCAATCAGGTGGCGATGAATGAACAAATTATCCTGACTGAATTGCCCACCAATGGAATCCATATCCCCATGAGCATGTTGAATGGCGTACCTTTAACCCCTGCAATCTTTTTTGCCAACCTTAATTATGTGGGCGAAGGTTCATTAAAGTGGTTGGTCAATGCTAACAATGGGAGTACCCAAACACTTCAATTGTATTACTGCTGGACTGTTCAATACCCTGAGCCAGTGGATGTCACTATGGCTACCACTTTGTGCTCAAATCAAAGTACATCTTGTGTAGAAGGCTTCAATGTGGACGACCCTGAAATTGGATCAAGAGGCGATCGAAACGCTGGCCAGTCAGGCGAGACCTTTCGATTTACGGTAGCCCCCAACCCGGGCACAGATCAACTCCTCCTTACATATATTGGCAAGCCAACCGACCACGCTACTTTGCGTATTGTTACGACAACAGGAAAATGTCTGTCCACGCAGCAGGTTACAGGCTTGGAAAACCAGCTGCAATGGAATCTGAATACCCAAGACTTGCCTCCCGGGATCTACTTTGTTTGCTTGCAGACTTCCGAGGGCGTTCGATGGGCTACTTGGGAGCGGATTTAAGTGTGAGCACGCTAATTTTACAAAGAAGCGGCAGAATTTGATGATTTAGCGGATTTATCTTCAAAAAAGGGCTGCAACCTTTGCGCATGGGATCGCAAGGGTTGCAGCCTTTTTTCATCCCATTTAGTCCAAAATTGTCTTCTAATAATCAAAAGCCTTATTTGATGTGGGTTGCCGAAACACTTCTTATACTTTCGACCCTTACTTTTCAAGTGCTACAGCTTTCATCCAACACTTTGCCCCCTTCTTAAATTAAATTAAAATCTATTCATTCAACATTGTTTCGCATGTTCAAATTCAAAAAGGCCCTGCTTTTTGCCCTCCTTCTTATGTTCGCTGGAAAATTGTTTGCCACGCACATCGTAGGTGGCGGCATGACTTACGAATGCCTCGGCAATTCGGGTAACGGCAAGCTTTATCGCTTTACGATGAAGGTTTATGTAGATTGCTTAAATGGCAACGTTTCCTTCGACAATCAGGCCAACATCGCCATTTATCGCGGCACAGAATTGTCCAATGTCCGCATCCAGCAGTTCCAGGTTGCTCTCGGTCCTGTCAAGAATATTAGCATAAACGAACCGGATTGCATTGGCAATTTGCCTGATATTTGTTTAAGGGAAGGGACCTACACCTTTGAAAGGGTGTTGCCTGTAAGCAATGAAAGTTATTTCATTGAATATCAACGTTGTTGCCGCACCAATGCAATTACCAATATTTTTGACCCCCAGGCCACAGGCGCCACCTACATGGTGGAGATCACCCCATTGGCTCAGCAGTTGTGCAACAATAGCCCTGTTTTTAACAATTTCCCTCCCGTGGTAATCTGCAACAATTATCCACTGGAAGTTGACTATTCCGTCACAGATCCAGATGGGGATCTGTTGATTTACAGCTTTTGTGCGCCTTACGCAGGTGGCGGTAGTGGCGGCGGCAACGGTTGTGGTTCCGCGATACCAAACCCACCCTGCGGCCCGCCTTTTGATAATGTGGCATTTGCTGTGCCAACCTATACACCAACGGCGCCAATGGCAGGCAATCCCGTTATAACGATCAACCCTGTAACTGGGCAAATAAGCGGTACGCCGAAATTAAACGGTCAATTTGTCGTGGGCGTTTGTGTGGAGGAATACCGCAATGGCCAATTGCTTTCGGTAACGCGCCGTGATTTTCAGTTTAATGTAGCGCCTTGCGCGCCCCTGGTAACTGCGCTGGTTGAGTATGACGATCTGGCTGGCCCAAAACAATATGTCATCAAAAAGTGCGACGGTTCGACGACCGTTACCATCGTCAACGAGAGTTTGCCATTGACCAATATCCAATCTTTCAAGTGGACTTTTGACCTGAACGGCAACATCCTTCAAGATAGCACTAATTTCAACCTTACGGCAACTTTTCCAGGCTTTGGTGTTTACAACGGCACCTTGGTACTCAATAAGGGTTTGGATTGCGGGGATACTGCCTTTATTCGGGTAGAACTGTACCCGCCCGCAGCGCTTGACTTCGGCCCGGACATCCTGGTCTGCAAAGACAGCACCATCGTTTTGGATGGTGGAACAGGTTTCTTTGGATACCACTGGCAAGACGGATCTACAGACCAGACCTTTTCTGCAAACACAACAGGGACCTATTTTCTGGCCGCTACGGATGCCTGTGGCAATGTGTTAAACGATACTGTAAAGATCGTCCTCAGCCCAATTCCAGATATTCAGTTGGCGAATGTGGACTTATGCCCTGGAAAATCCATCACCGTAACCGTCCCAGGCTTTGCCCAATATGCGTGGTCGCCTGCCGCCGGGCTTAGTTGCACAAACTGCGCAACGGTTGTTGTCCAGCCAGCAGCTAGTACAACCTACACCGTCGCGGCGGTTAACCAAGATGGCTGTGCCACCCAAGGCAGTTTCCACGTCACCGTGCTGCCCACGCCCATGATCACCCGTGTCATCAAGTTTTACCAAAACCAAACGGTCACATTGGGTGGCCAGACCTATAACCAAGCTGGCACTGTCGTGCTGACGGTACCTTCCACTACTGGCGGCTGCGACTCGCTGAACACCTATATATTGGAGATCATTCCCACCACGCTCGAACTGCATTGTCCGGCCAACTTAACTGTCGCGCTGCCAAACAATGCCAGTACTGTAACAGTTAACTACCCCTTGCCTACTGCCACGACCGACTGCCCTGGCACTCCACCCACTATTTTACTGGAACAGGGACTTCCTTCGGGTGGAAATTTCCCGGCAGGGGTTAATACAGTCTGCTACAAAGGCAGCAATTCCTGCGACGACCGCGACACTTGCTGCTTTACCGTGCGGGTCACAACACTCGACCTGGTGTGTCCGGCCAACTTAACAGTTGCCCTGCCCAACAACGCCACGACTGTACCCGTGAGCTATGCTGCACCTGCCACAACTACCGACTGCCCTGGCCCTGCGCCAACAGTCAGCCTGTCGCAAGGACTTCCCTCTGGCGGAAGTTTCCCCGCTGGTTTGAACACGGTCTGTTACCAAGCCAGCAACACTTGCGGCAATCAGGACAATTGTTGCTTCACTGTCTTGGTGACCACGCTCGACCTCCAGTGTCCACCCAACTTGACCGTGGCATTGCCCAACAACGCCACTACGGTGCCAGTGAACTACGCACTCCCGACAACCACCACGAATTGCCCGGGGGCACCGCCTACCGTCCAACTCCAGCAAGGGCTTCCATCGGGTGGGAATTTCCCAATAGGTGTCAACACCGTCTGTTACCAAGCGGCCAATACCTGCGGCAACAGCAAGTCCTGTTGCTTTACCGCGACCGTCACCACGCTAGACATCAAATGCCCGGCCAATATTACCGTGCAATTGCCCGTAGCGGCCACAACAGTTGCGGTGAACTACGCAGCACCAACTACCACTACCAATTGTCCGGGTTCAATACCTACAATAAGTCTCCTGCAAGGGCTGGCGAGCGGCAGTGCCTTCTCTTTGGGCGTCAACAAAGTATGTTATCAGGGCAGCAATACTTGTGGCAACAAAGACACTTGTTGCTTCAACGTAATCGTAACTGAATCAGCCCCCCCCTGCGATATTAAGATTTTGGGCTGTATGAAGTACGAATTGCTCGACATCCGGCTGGACTCCATCCATCAGCCCAGATTCCGCATTCGCGTCACCAATTTCTGTGCTTCCGAAATGGATTATGCCATGATCGAATTGCCGCCCGGTATCGTGGGTGTAACGCCTGTAAATGGCACCATCTACACCGCGCCGAACACCGGCAATCAGTACCTCGTGCGCAATCCAAATGCATCTCCGTTCTATTCTACCCGTTACCGTTCGGTGGGCGTTGGGATTACCAATGGCCAGTCGGATGTGTTGGAACAGCGCCTGCCACAGCAGTCCTTCCCCAACAATTACATCCACATGAACGCCCGGCTCAAAAACGGCCAGACGTTTGAAGCCTACCTCAATACGTTCTATTGTCCGGTACAGCCTTGGGCTGGGTCAAAGGCAGAGGAGGGAGAAGGGCTTGAGCGGCAATATGGGGAATTCGAAGTTTCCGCATTCGCCATCCGCCCCAACCCGACCGATGGGCTGCTGTATGTAGACCTAAGTCAATGGGAAGGCAAATTGGCACAGGTTCAGGTGTTGAACGCGCAGGGGCAGTTGGTCATGAACCGTCGCTACGAGGCTGGAAATGAATGGATTGAACTGAGCCTCGATGCATCTTTGGCGAACGGACTGTATTACCTTGTGGTGCAGCCAGTTGGCGGGGCAAAAGAGGCGACAAGGTTTGTGTTGGAGCGGTAAGTTCAGCCCTGCTGCCGGGCAGTGGGCAACATTTATAAAACAATTATTTCGACCATGGGCCGTCCAGAATATTCTGGATGGCCCATGCCATTATTGGTCACCCGCACTGCAACACCTTTCTCAAGAAAAAACAGCGACAGAGTTCTGGGCTTGTTCCGGTTGAATGTCTGTGGCAGAGATTTTAGAATCGGTTTTCACAATGTGCACCTCTATTCGGTTTTGGCCATAAAAGTAGGAAAGGCACCAGACGTTTGGATTGTCGTCGATGGGAGTCGGTGGGTATGCTTCAATCTCCTCATGGAAGGTTTTGCTGAAAGCGGCGGTGTCCAGGTGGGCAATGTACTGATTTTGGACGAGTTGCTCGGCCCATAGGTAGGTAGCTGCCGAAACGCTTTGGGCATTGATACGGCTGATATATGTGCCGCCTCGATAATTGACGATGAAAGTATAAATACTGGTCATTTCAGTTGCCTCTTTTGTTTTTTTGAGAATGGTTTTCTCCGTTCCAATCTTTCTACAAGTAATCATCTTAAAAAACGACGTGGCTCGCGAGCGTCTGTGACGTGACGCGTGGCGGTAATCGCGGGCGTGAACCTTACCGGCCGGAGCCCTGGGTCAAAATTGGCGCAGTAGTGCCATATCCTTGAATCAATGCATCTATCAGCCTGAGCGGGTCTGGGTACAAAAGTGCCTCTATTTCGTGCTTGAAAAATTTTGAACCCACCCAAAACCATACTTGGCATCAACATACCGATAGCAAGCGCAACTTTCCCACTGTGGATCGAGCATGTTATACCTATGTCCTCGGGAACTGATTCCGCTGTCTATCAATAAGGAAATATTGGGAATCCTTGGATCTTCGGCGCTATTTCCAGCCCCGTTTTCATTGCCGGATTTGCACTTAGGGCATTGTTTCAAAATCCTGTATGGAGGGCTGCTCTTATCGCTCCCGGTGTGCGAAAAGAAGCCTCTTTTTTGGCAATCAATCCCATGCAGTTTGGCAGCAGTGTATAGGCATTCCGTAGGATATAATATGCTGACAGGTTGTTTTGAATTTAATTCTGCGATCAATTCCATCCCTGCATCGTAGGTATCCTGTTCCAAGCCTCCCCAAGACGCACTTTCGTTGCTCAGATATTCCGCCACTAATTTTGCATATATTTTAGGGTAGGCCCGGACAAAGTTTACTTCCAGCAGCATTTTCTTCTCCACCTCAGACAGGTAAGCAGCGTTTTTTCCTGTGTTTATTTTGTTGAAATCCACGGACTTCAAATCAATTTTTTCGGTAAACTTGTACTGGATTTTTTCCGTTTCGCATGAAGCGCCCCAATAATAACAACACTTCGTATTTGCCTTGTTAAAGTATATTCCAAAATAACAGTAGTTTTTGTCGTGGGTGTTGGTATAAAATTCACAAACATATTCCAAAGGGTCCTTAGAAATACTTCCTTCTCTTTGGCCCTGAGATTGCCCGCAGAGCTTGTTCTTCCCGGCATAAACAGGGTTTAAATCTCCCTTTTCAACCGCGCTTTTGGCCATTTCTCTAAGCCCCTCATCTAAAATTATTTTGTTGATGGGTTTTGCAGTCTTTAGCTTGGCTGCATATTTAGGGTTGTATGCTTCAATTTTTGCTTTGTATTTCTCTAAAAAGCCTGTTGGATTTGTACGCGCTTCGTTAATCAAGGTTACAACTTGAGAGCCCAGATCGGTTCCTTGCCCGAGGCATAACTGAGCGAAGAACAAAAAAAAGCAAAGAAAAGTACACTTAAGATTTGACATGATTTTTATTATAATTTTGGTGAAATTATGGATCATCATTAGATGTACTCAACGCATTATCGTCACATCTCCTCGTATGTCCTCTATCCGGCCGGGCTCTAACTCCACCTGAGCGGTAAAAATATACACGCCGGGCGGCAAGGCTTTGCCGTGAAATACCCCCTCCCAGCCTTCAACTGGGTTATTGGTAAAAAAATTGCGTTTTTCAAACACCAATTCGCCCCAGCGACTATAAATCAGCAGATGCTTTACCGGAAGTGGGTGCTCGCTGAACAAGGTGAAGGTTCCGTTGCCAGCGTCAGAACCCGGGCGAATGATGTTGGGCGCGAAAACGGGAGGCCTGACCAGCACCCAAATACTGTCGGTGCCGGGGCAGCCACCATCGTCGTACACCTTGAGTTTGACCCATTCCGATGTTTCCGGCCGGAAGCTGTACACGAGGCAATCGGGACACAGATTGCTATCGGGGGGATACCAGGATGTTGCGGAGATGGGATTCCCACCCGTCGAACCTTCCAGAATCACTTCGTCGCCTGGGCGCAGTGGGTCCGGCAGTTTTTGGAAAAACAAGTTGACAAATACGCTGTCTGGTTGGGCCAAATCCAGGTGAACCGGCTGATTGAAACACCCGGATGCGTCCGACACTACGAGTTTGTGCAGACCAGCATGCACTGTAGTGAAACCAGGGGCATCGCTGAGGTGTTGCCCAAAATCAATGGAATATTGGAATGGAGGGGTGCCGCCATTGGGCGTACCAAAGGTAATCTGGCCGTCCGGATAGCCAAAACAGGAGGGCTCCTGCACGCTGAACTGGAATTGCGGCGCGGTAAGCGGCACCTCCAGCGAATCCGCTATGGTAGCCGTGTGGCGACAGCCGTTGAGGTAAGCAACAGCTTTATACTTTCCAGGCGCCAAAAAGATCAGCCGGGCACTGGGACCTTCCTGAAACAAGGAGTCATCGTAAATCCACTGTATTTTGTCAAAAACGCCCACTGCCAATAGGGTATCGGGACAAATGCCATCGCCTTTCACGCTGAGCTGTATTTCGGGCTTTCTTTCCACTGGCCCCGAAAACAAGGCAGCATAACTGATATCTTTATTGCAAACCACCAGGGACACTTGGATGGCCCCGCTGGACTCGACGCGGAGGGTGGAATCCGTGCGACCTGTGGTGAAAAAGTCCATCGCCCGATAAGTGACAAAATCCGGGTTGCCGGGGACATCTATAGGGTCTCCGAGCGGTCTTTCAATGCTACCAGTCCAAGCCTTGACGGTGGCATTCCGTTGCGCAACCACCATCAGCCCACCTCCAAATCGTATGTGTTTGAGGCGGTTAGGCAGCAAGACATAGTCCAATTGCTGCGGTAGCCCGCATTGAATGGGTGGGACCACCATGAAGGAGCCTGTTTTTAATTGAGAAGAACCCGTCTTTAAACCACCGATCATTTGAAAAATAAAAGCAGGCTCCGTAGTGCGGATATACATATTCCCCTGAGGAATATAAAAGGCCGTGGATACTCTATAATATTGACCCGCCTGGAGCGTGGTGTCGGGAAATGCTTCACCGTTGACCCAGACCTTGGTATTGTCGGTATGGGCAATCACAATGGGACGTTCCAGTTCAGCCGGACCATTGCCCTTGCACAGGATATATTCTTTCCCGACCTGCTCCAGTGGCAGCAATTGGTCTACACAGATGTCGTTGGCTTGATCGTAAATTACGGGAGCGCCCAGCCAGGAGCCGCTGGTAACAGCCACGGGTTTGGAGGCCGTAAGCAAGGCGCCCATAAACCCATTTCTGGGCTGATCGTCGCCGATTCCGCCAATGTAATGCTTGTAAACAACGGATTCGCCGCGTTGCAACGTGATTTTTATTGGTTTCCCGTCAAATTCGATCAGGTTCGGGTTGTACCCGCTTAGGGTCACCTGGGTGTTGTCCTTGGTGGCCAATATCCCAATCATATTGTTGCGCTGTCCAGTTTTATCCGTTACCTGCCAGGTGTGCCCTATGCGGAAAACAGTGCCCAGCGCCGAGCGTCCCTTACAGGGCAAATACTGCGCAAACGGTTCCGAATTCGAGAAGAAACGAAAGGCGGCATGAAAGGGCTTTGGGCCATGTATGACAATCCCCGAAGAAGGCAATACCTCTTGCAGCACATTTGCTGGAATCATCAATTGGCTATAAGGGCTGCTCAATTGGTAGCGGTATGCGTGTGCCCGGCTCAACATGATCGTTTTCAGCGGTACCCCCGCGCCATTCCGGATCGTTACCTGAAAAGGAGTTGTCTCTGGTGTCGTCAGGTCAATGTACTGTTCACCCTGGCTAACACTTCCATACATGGGGGATAACCAATGAATAGTGTCCAGTTGGGCGAGGAGCGTTGAGGTACAGGTGCCAAAACACAGCAAAAACAGAAACAATCGTGCAGATTTCATAGCGTGCGGGAAAGGTACAATCTGCTGGCATTACTGTTTTATCAACTTTTGCACATAAACCCGGTTTTCTGCCGTCGTTCGAAGTACATACATGCCAGGTAACCAGTCACCAAAGTCTTGAAGGTACATTTTTTTCTCAACGAAATGATTGGCCTCAAACACCTTTCTGCCGCTCAGGTCAAAAATGGCGACTTCCTGCACATTAGTTGGCAATGTAGAAAAATCGAGTTGCAAGGTGTTTGAAAATGGGTTGGGGGATGCCATGAGCGCCGTTTGTGGAAGCGCTTGTTCCGAGACGCCAACCAAAACGCCTGTAATGTAACGCAGAACGCCAAAATCAATGTCCGTTGCCTGACGCACCCCGCCCACTGCCACGATTTTGCCGTTGGGCTGTAGCAATACGTCGGTAAAATCGGCAAAGCCATAACCCAGGTCCTTGGTGAACAGCCCGTTTGGCGCAGGGGCTCCATTGGGCAAAAGCATCCCTGCGGCCAGATAACTGCCAAGGGCGTCGCCCGTTTGTCCCAGGCCCAGGATGTTGCCGTTGGACAACAACGTGATGGTTTTGCAATAAGGCGAACCCGTAGCAAAATTGAAGGAAGCAATTCCATTTATGCCAAAACCTGCATCCAAGGCGCTGCCGTTTGCCTGTATCCGCACTACGTTATTGCCGTCGCTAATAAGGATTTTGCCATCAGACTGCACATTCATTCCTTCGGGAAAGAAGTCATCGGCGACCGTAAACTGCACCTTGCCATCTCCGCTGAAACTCGGGTCCAGTTGGCCATTGGCCTGGAAACGTGCAGCCGCGACAATACCGGCAAAGTAAAGGCTGCCGGCAACAACGATTTTCCCGTCGGGAAGCAAAACAAAGCCCGAACAAATACCATAATCCGAAGGTACGCCGAAGGCAACCGCCGCCGTTCCTCCACTGCCGAACGAAGCGTCCGGCAAACCATCCGGCAAAAGCCGAACTACTGCAAACCGCCGGTCTTGAAGGGTTCCGCCCACAAGAATTCTTCCATCAGGCTGCAAACGGATACCCGAAACCCGGAAAAAACTGCCCGGCACGGGCGCAACGCCGCTTGTACCGAAGCTGCCATCCAGGCTGCCATTGCTCAGGAATCGAACAACTTTCAAGTCTATCGAACTGTAGTTAAACCCAATGGCCGCCAGGATTTTGCCGTCCGGCTGTACCGTCACCCCATAAGCGTAGTTGTTGTTTGGAGCAGTCAGCGAGTACAGCTTTTTCCCGTTGACCCCAAAGGTGGGATCCAGGTTTCCTTCGATAGTGTATCGGGCCAGCATGGTCTTCGTATTCAAGTAATTGCTGTACGTGTCCCCGATGACGACTATTTTGCCGTCCGATTGAAGCGCCACGCCGGTCGCTATATCGTCGCCGGAATCGTAACTGGCGTAGGCTACTCCGCTGCCGTTGAAGGAGGGGTCTTTCTCGCCGCTTTGGAGCAGACGAACGGCAAAAAAGCCCGCTGTGGGCGAAACCGCGGTGATGGTCGGAAAGGCCGCCAACATTTTCCCATCGGCCTGAATATCAAAACCGACAGGTTCGCCGTCGTTGCTGGCCTCCCAGTTTGACAGGCTACTAGAGCCTGTATATGTATTGTCTGGTGTGCCATCAGCGTGGAATCGAATCAGCCCCGTCCGGTCGGTAAAACCCTCCAGCAGCCCGCCGAGCACTATTTGTCCGTCGGACTGGAGCGAAAGCCCATAAATTCTGGTCAAATTTGTGCTTGAGGCATAGCCATTGCTGCCAAAGGCCCCGTCGGCACTACCGTCGGGGTTCATTCGATACAGGGAAACCTTGATTTGTGGAGAACCGGAAACTTCGGCAGCCACCAGGATTTTGCCATCTGGCTGCACTCGTATGCCTTGGGCGTACACGGCATCACCCAGATCCAGTGTTCCAATCGCCAGGCCGTTGACGCCAAACGTAGGGTCGGGCTGACCATTTTCGAGGTAGCGCAGCACGGAGACCTTGTCGTAACCGTTGCTGCCAGTCACAAGTATTTTGCCATCGGACTGTAGCGCAATGGCTTGGGAAAGGCCGGCCCAATTGGAGTTGAAATGCGCCAAACCATTGATTCCGAAACCAGTATCCAAAGCCCCATTTTCCAAAAAACGGGCGATGCAATACTGGTCAAAAGGGTCATCCAAATTAAATGCCGTGACCAGGATTTTGCCATCGGGTTGCACCAAAACATCAGAGTTGAAAGTGCCCCGCTCTTCGTCGCCGGGAACGGTAGCAGATTGGAAACCAAGATCTTCAGAACCATCCGCATTGAGCCGGGCGAGGGCAAAGCCCGGATAAAGCAAAACCA
>JANMME010000922.1:0-6533 GCA_031373015.1 Saprospiraceae bacterium | reverse complement strand
AGTGGCCTTGATCGAGCCGTTGGCCAGGTAATTGCGCAGCAAGGTTTTGATCTGATCCATACGTTTTTTCTTTGCCATCATTCCATTGTTTAGGTGGAAAACTGGCGATTTTATCCGTATGAATCCACATTTTTTCCCAGGGGGGCAGACCTCCGGAATGTTACTAACATTCAGGGGGGTCAAACCTCCGGAACAGGGGGGTCAGATGAAATCGGAACAGGGGGGTCAGATAGACCGGAATATACAGCTGGCACTTGCCGGCTAAATTAGGCCCAGAAAGGTCAAGCCACATGGAACTTGGGGAGCTGTGATTGATGGTAATCTCTGCTGTTTGAGTGAAGGTGGCCGTACAAGGCGCAGGCAAACTAATGGTCATAGTTACTATGTAGATATCATCTTCACTATAGGTATGAGTAGGATCGGCTTGGGAGTCTGTTTGATGATAACTGGCCCCATCTCCAAATGACCAATCGTAAATATAATCAGGGTTGCAATCGTCTACATTGAATATAACAGTGTAGCCGTCAGTGGCAATGGTGTAAGTAAATTAGCCATAAGGGAGCGGGCACTGAGGTTGGGCATAACATACCACATTTATGCAAAAGGCTAAAAATATAAATGGTGTTCGCATTTCCTTGAATTTTCAAAATTATTTGCAAATATGATTCATTCAATCTTTTGGGTATTCAATTATTCGACAAGTGGTTTTATCATAATCAATAATACACTCTCTGATTAGTTTATTTCCTTGAAAGACTTGCACATTGTTTTCGTTTTTGTGGGTTATTGTTTGCTTCGGCTCATTTCTATTATGAGGTTCATCAATATTCATTAGTTGCTTAGTCCCTATATGTTCCCATCTGTGATTGGCCTGTTTAAATACATACATATCAACAAAATTATACGAAGAATTTAACAGCAAGATACACTTTCCTGAATATAATTTTACATCCCAAATATTAGTAATACTGCCTGTGTTTTTCCAAAATACAATGGTATCCAATACATTTTCATGCTGGCTCGTTAATAAAAATTCATTATCTTTACTTAAGTCTGCTTTAGCCTTTCCAAATGCCGAATCAAAAGTTTTTAGCCTTGTTTCCCTTTGAGCAATGGCTTGCTCATGCTGGCAACCCAACAGAAGAATGGTAAAAATCGTGAGCAATGAAGCGTTCATTATTAATGAAATTTTATATAAGTATTTAAGTCAGTACTGCCATTTTCGTAAATTTTATTATTAATTGTAAAACTGATCTATCATTCTTTCGCATATTCAATTATTTGACAAGTGCTTTTATCGTAATCAATAATGCACTCTCTGATTAGTTTACTTCCTTGGAAGACTTGGACATTGTTTTCGTTTTTGTGGATGATTGTTTGCTTCGGTTCATTTCTATTATGAGGTTCATCATCATTCAAAAGAGGACTTGCTCCGACGTACTCCCATCTTTTATTAACCTTTTTATAGGCATATATATTAATAAAATTGTATGCAGCAATAATAACCACGCATTTTCCATTATATAGTTTTACATCCCAGACAGATGTAATGCTGCCTTTAGGTGCCCAATAAATAATCGTGTCTAAAACATTGTCAATCTGACTCATTAGCAGAAATGTGTCTTTTTTGGTAAAATCGGCTATTGCCCTACCAAATTTGGAGTCAAAGGCTTTTATTTGCTTTGACCCTTGAGCAGTTGATTGATGTGGTTGGCAACCCAAAAACAATAAAATCAAAAAAATGAAGTACCAGAGGTTCATGATTAATTAAATTTTATGTATGTATTAAGATCTGAATTTTTATGAAGCCAAATAAGCAGTTTCAATGGGCCTCCTCCAGGTGGAAAATACCTGATAAATGCCCCAACTCCATCAACGCTATTTGTCACCCATTGAGGCGATTCATTATTGTTAAAAATTTCCACTAAACTACTACCATAAGAAGGGTCATAAATAAACTCATCATAAGACATTATACAATGGTTGTCAAAATATGACCTTGGATTTAAACTTGGTCCTTGTGCTGACAAACCCAATTCCTCAGCGCCCGCAATTGTTAAACCAGTAGGAGATGTCATTGATGATGAAGTAGGTTCAATCAAATATAACTTATTTTCTCCGCCGCTAAAATCCCAATTTTTGACAAAAAAATATCCAACAACATTTGTTCTGTTCTCATTGAGCGCAATCTGCACGCGCACTGTAGGATCAAAAGGATTGGCTCGATTGAAATCATTTCCAAAATATTCTTCGATTTTATCGAACATAGTTTCTGCTGCTGAAGCTGGTAAGTAGCCTTGATTACCATGATTATCATAAGCTGTAGCTGTTGTACTATGGCTATAATACTCTGTAGTCGCTCCAGGATAAATTTGAGGCTCCTCCTTGACCCCATGCAGGCTCATAATCGAACCCAAGAACGGCCCCCAGTTTCCACATCTTCCGTCCTTATAATATAAAAAAGGCCATTCATGCCAAGAATGATTAGAGCCACTCGACCAAGCTCCCCAATACAGCATACCACCTGAATCATTCACGCGTTCAACATTTTGATCTTCAAATGCAGAATAACTTCTGTCAACGATGGCTTTAATATCAGCGTATCCATTCGCATTTTCGCAGCCAATATGCAGTGTGGAATAAAGAAAGGTAGCAGGGGCTAACCCGCCTCCAATAGAGGCTGTAGGTTCTCTGTGCGTAATATATAATGGATGTGCTGACACTCCAGCGTCCTTCCAGGCAGGGGCATTTTCAGCATTGGCATATTCCCAGAACAATTGAAAACTTGCAACATACCTAACCTCATCTTTTGGGAATAAATAATCAAAGGGAATAGGGCCAATGGTAACCTCACTGCCAGTTCCAATAACTTTTACAGGTTTGATCATTATTGGGGCATCGTCAGGATTCCCATTGACTACCCATTTAGCTCTAATCCATATCTCAGGGCGGGGGGCATTGCAACCAAGTATCCCGGAGCATTTATATTTAAAGGCAGCCTTTATCCTCGGGTAATTCCCGCTAACATACGCTACAGGTTTGGTTGCCCCACTTTTATTCCATGCTTCAGTATGGCCTTGGTATGTGAACCGTTCCAAAAAAAGTTCAAAAGGTTCTTTTGGTATGGCTTTTTCATCGGCTATATCAATCCAACCTTTGCTATTTATCAATTTAAATACATTATTTGGGTGATAGTAGTCTGTTTTTTTTATTTCTAATGTGACTTCTTGAGCATCGAGCATAATTGAACTCAGCAAGAGAAGAAAAGTTATTAAGTACGAAGCACAAGATTGGCTTTGTTGCTCCTTCCAATTTGACCAAAAAAGTAAAATAGAAGAGCCTTTGAGAAAAGTAAAACTTAATTGGAGGTATTTACCATCAGTCATGTTGTTAGTATCTAATTATTGTGGCTAATAGGTGTTTTAGGCGTAAATGGTGTCTCATTCGGCATTCTTCCAACTTATTCCGATCTCACTTCTTTCAGATTTTATATATGCCCAGGTCGAAATCGAGTGCGCCTTTTTTCTGGGTTCAACACTGGTATGAATACTTTTGAGGTAATCTGCCTCTTAAGTTAGCTTGGCGTTTGAGATGGACAATAAATTGATGTTCAGGGTGTCCATATTTGATGACTTAAAATTACAGTGTGAAAGCCACACCACAAAAATATTAGCCAGTATGATTTCATACCTTTTTTCAAAAAGTGGATTTTGAGGGCCTACATGCCATTTTCTGTACACGCAGTGAAGTAAGTCCAGCCCAATGCAACAGCCCCGACCAGCCAACACTGCCAATCGGGGCTGCAAAAAACGGAACGGGCTTGAGTATCGGCATAGCTCGACTCATCCATTCATTTTTTCACCAAAACCTTTTAAAATTATGACAACCCGCTTTTCAGTAGCACTGCCCGAGACCGACCGTCTCCGTTGCCTGAAGCTCAATACATCTCAAATTTCTGGTAACTGCATTCCAACGCCCCATTGATAAGCGGAACCTTTTGAGCAGATTTCAATCCTATGTGCTTCAGCGCGTCGCGGTTGGAAGAAATGACCCAAGCCGACCAGCCTGGCCAGCGTTTTTTCAGGATGTCTCCAATATTTTTGTAAAAAGCCACCGTGTCTTCGATTTTGAGCCGCTCGTCATAAGGCGGATTCATGATGAGGGTGCCTGGAGGCTCTGGGGCTTCCAATTTTTCAAAGGGTGTTTTTTCTACCCGAACCACGGTCTCCAAGCCAGCAGACATCAGGTTCAGCGCTGTGGCGTTCCGGGCGCGAGGGTCTTTGTCGGCAGCAAGTATTTGAAATTCAAAGGCTTGAATCTTCGCATCGGCTTCGGCTTTAAGGGTTTTCCAAAGTTTTTGGTCAAAATCCGGCCATTTGAAAAAACCAAAAGATTCGCGCTTTATCTGGGGTGGCGTGTTCGTAGCCAGCATGGCCGCCTCAATGGGCAAGGTGCCGGAGCCGCACATCGGGTCTACAAAAGGCCCTTGTCCATTCCAACCCGAAAGCAGCACCATCCCTGCGGCCAATACTTCGTTGAGCGGGGCTTCCACCGTATCGCGGCGATAGTTGCGACGGTGCAGCGAATCGCCGCTGGCATCGAGCGAGATATCGGCATGCGTGCCCTGCACATGCACATTGATGCGCAGACTTGGGCCAATCGTGCTCACGTTGGGGCGGCGGTTATATCGGTCTCGAAATTGATCTACAATGGCATCTTTGGTCAGCAACCCAAGATATTGGGAGTGACGAAACACCTCGCCTTGAGCGATGGCATCCACGGCAAGTGTGTCACCAACGCCCATATATACAGCCCAGTTTATTTCGCGTACAGCCTCGTACAAGTCCTGTTCGTTGTGGGCTGTAAAAGAATGAATGGGGACTAAAATACGCAGCGCACTGCGCAGTTCGTAATTAGCACGGTAAAGCAGGCTAAGGTCGCCAGTAAAAGCCACGGCACGCTTGAGCGGGCGGATTCCCGTTGCGCCCAATGCAAGGAGTTCAGCGGCAAGGACGGGTTCGAGACCCGCTAGGGTTTTGGCGAGGTATGGTTGCATGGATTGATGTTGAGGGTTGAGGGTTTAGGGTTGAGGGTTGAGTGTTGAGGGTTTAGGGTTGAGAGTTTAGGGTGCAGACATTTATCGAGTGCAATACTCAACCCTAAACCCTAAACCCTAAACCCTCTCACCGCCCTTTAACCTTCAGGCTGTCAAGGAATTGCAAAGTGCCCGGCAGGCCGTTGAGCACTACCGCATTGGGTGGAAGTTTTACAGGCGCAACGAAAAACTGTTGCCCCGTAAGTAGAAGTTGACTGTCGTTGATGCATTGAACAACGCTGTCAATATACGTCTGAATGGGTTGACGTGGGAGTGGTTCTTGCAAGATGGTAAATACATAATCCGGTTTGAGGGCATGGCAAGCGTCGCGAAGATCAGCAATGGCGACATTTGCCCCCAGATAGGTAACCCGCATGCCCCTCGAACGCAAGAGGTATTGGATAAAAAGCAGGGTCAACTCCTGGGTCTCGCCTTCTGGGGAGAACAGCAAAAAAACAGGCGTATCGGTACGCGGCACAACACCATCCACGGCGCACATCAATTTCCGGCGAATAATTTGGCCTACAAACTTTTCGTGGGCAGGGCTGATGCTGTTGGTTAGCCAAAGCAGCCTGAGCTTGTCCAAAAAAGGATAAACCAGCTCCAACATGGAGCGCTCAAAACCATTTGTACCCACAAAATCCTTCAAAACGTTTTCAAAGGCCAATTCATTGAGGTCAATCATGGCCAACGTTAGGGAATCAATTTGAGCGTTAGGGTTGGGATTGTTTTGGGCAATGGCAGCACCTTTGGCAGCAATTTCCTCCGGCGACATTTGCGCCAGTTTGCTGATTTTAAGTCCATTGCGATTGAGGAGTGCAATGTTGAAAAGGTGGCGCAAGTTTTCGTCGGTATAGTAACGGATGTTGGTATCCGTCCGCGCTGGCTTAACAAGGCCAAAGCGCTGCTCCCATATTCTAATGGTGTGCGCCTTGATGCCAGTTAATTTCTCCAAATCCCGGATGGAGTAGATCGCCATGGATAATTGTTATTCGTCGCAAAGGTCATCAAACAGGCTGTCTTGTTAAATGTTTATAAAAAAACTTCCAAATAATTTGCTACTACTTGCTATTTTTGAGGCTCAGGCATAAAATTTGACATCAAGAACATCCCACCGTTCCCGAGATGAAAACGGCCTCAAATGTAGGATTCACGACCGTTCCCTTAAAATTTCCACCGTTCCCTTGGCTATTTGCAAAAACGCAATACCTTTGACCAACTTTTCACCTTTCATACACGTCTCATCTACTATGTTCTCTCCTTTTAAAAAGAAAGATGACCGTCCTGCCAACGGACTGGACAAGAAAAACAACTCGCTCGACGCATTGGAATCTGAGCTGATTGTCTTGAACAAATCAGACTTGAACAAAGTAGAAGGTGGCAAGGATGCCAAAAAGCCGTTGCCTGATATTTCTGGACTACGTAATAGTATTGGCGG
>JANMME010000921.1:0-1639 GCA_031373015.1 Saprospiraceae bacterium | reverse complement strand
CCCAAACCGATTTATCGGGTTTCATCCCCATTCAAGTCTTAAAAACCGATAAATCGGTTAGGAACGGGTGAATAATAACTTGTTACTTTCAGGTAGATTACTTTTTGCTCAGACAACTATCTTTTTGTGCGAATAGTGGGGCTCTTTAATCAAAAAGATGGGCAGTATGGGCGAAAAGGAATCAGATGAAAGTGACAAGTTATTATTCACCCGTTCCTTATGTAAATACATAGCCTTTTTTCCCACGACTGAAGTCGTGGGTTGAAAAAAAGAGCGTTGCATTTCTAAACTTCATAAAACCTCCGATAAATGCAGCCAATAAGACATGGAGAGGCCTTAGCCCCGACACCGTTAATAGCGCGCAAAAGTAGCGCAACCCACAGAGATCCGATAGCACTGAATCTTAGAAATTGGGGCCTTTGTCCTAAGGTTTCGGCAGGCAACCCGCCTTCGCTAAAGCTATGGCGGGTAAAAAGACCGCTCTGGTACACCTATATATATGGTGTCGGTCAGAGCGGCCCCTATTGATTTGGTTATTTGGGGATTTGTTTGGCCAGAGCTTGGCATTTGGTAACTATTCAGCCGCTTCCAAATTCCCGAAGGGAATCTATGTTTATAGCACGAAAATGGGTTATTTGATAGAAATCCCGAAGGGATTGTATGTTGTCAAGCGCGGTTTTTACATAAAATCCCTTCGGGATTTGACGAAAACGCCTTGTTCGGTTCTATAAACATAGATTCCCTTCGGGAATTTGGAAGTGGCTGAATATATACGGCATTTGTATTTTCCTCAGGGTAAGCACGAATGCCAATCTCTGGCCAAACAAATCCCCAAATCCCCAAATCCCCAAAAAACCTCACTCCCTTTTCAACTTGCTCAATTCCGGAAAGTCACGTTCCCATTCATTTTTTACGGCTTTCATTTTTTCCTCTCCGGCCTGAAGCCTTCCACCGGCTTCCTTCAATTGTTCCCGCAAATCTACGTATTGCTTTTGGGCATCTTCGAGTTTCACCGTGCCCCGCATTACCTGTGCGGAAAGGGAGTCAAGGTTTTCGATGCACTGTTCGTGCTTTTGATAAACTTCAAAAAACATCATCGCTTCTCTCACAAGTTTTTCGATGTGCGCCTTTTCGGCGTCGCCCTGACTACTCCAGGACATCTTCATGTTTTTGATCATCTGAAAGTTGTCAGCATTGGCCGGGGCGAATTTTCTAGACTCCTTTTTAGCCTCTAAAAAATCGGTCATCATCTGCTCGCTCAGTGTTTTCGGGTCAGCCGCAGGTGCTACGGTTGAAATGTTGGTTGGGCTTACTTCCAAGCTGGACGCTGAGCCTGAACCAGAGGGGTTATTTTGGCAAGAGGCCAGTGAAAATAAACAAAGCGCTAAAAGCGCGAAAACGGGATACTTCATGTTTGAAAAGAGATTGGACTTGAAAAATCTTGTTTTTTGAAAGGGTGTTCAAGAAACAGGAGTCCTCCCGAATTTTTGGGTAAATTCGTCCCAGAGGGTAGGGTGTCCAAAGGCAAAAAAACCTCTGTCAATTTTTCAAGGTTTTATTTCTTTTAACTACTTGATTTTCAGGCAGATTTTCCAGTTTCCAGTTTCTTAAATCTGCCATGGAAACCTTGCCCAAAGCT
>JANMME010000920.1:0-2023 GCA_031373015.1 Saprospiraceae bacterium | reverse complement strand
CTCCGGGAAAAACTGGGCAAAGAAGTGACCATCATTGGCGTGGGCGGCATTGATTCGGCTGCATCGGCCAGAGAAAAACTGGAAGCGGGCGCCGATCTGGTGCAGGTGTACACAGGATTGATCTATGAAGGCCCGGGATTGGTGCGGAGGATTTTGGAGAAGATTGCCCTTAACTGATACTGCGGGGTCGCAAGACCACACGCAGGGCGTAATGCGGGGCCGTAAGACCCCACGCAGGGCGTAAAATTTTAGAAGTTGTTTGAGTTGTTCCTGTTCCGTCTTGGAAGAACCTTAACACTGTATTGAACATCGCTTCTACTGCTTCGAAATACCAAGTTGAGCGTGTCATCCTGAATGAAGTGAAGGATCTGAGGTGGCTAATTGCACGGCTTTCATAAGCAGATCCTTCACTTCGTTCAGGATGACACGCTCAGCTTGGGTGCTCGACACACTGAAGATTTGGCCATCTTCGCATCCTGATGCTTGATTTTATATTTTGCGGTTCTCCGGTTCTCCGGTTTTGCGGTTTATTTCTACTTTCAAAAAGTCAGAAACCACTTATGTTTCTACTTTTGGCCATCATTTCAAAACGAAAAATCTGAATCAGTATGAGCAACGTCCACCCATCGAGGCTATTCAACGCCTCTTGTTTTGCCCTGATCACCACTGCCTTCGCCTTCGCAATTCGGGCAGGTATTTTGAACGAATTGCAAGTCAAATTGGGCCTTACAGGCGCTCAATTGGGGCTTATCAACCAAATGGTATTGGGCATTGGTTTCCCGATTGCCACCATTTTTGGGGGTATCCTTTACAACGAATTGGGCGCAAGGCGCATGGTGTGGATTGCATTTATTTGCCACATCGTGGGCATTGTAAGTACCATTTTTGCGGGCAGTTATGAGGTGCTGTTGGTCTCCAGCCTCTTTATTGGCTTTGGTAACGGCGCCGTAGAGGCAGCCTGCAACCCCATGATCGCAGCGATGTATTCCGACAACAAAACCACCATGCTCAACCGCTTTCACGTCTGGTTTCCGGGGGGCATTTTCCTCGGCTCGCTCATATCTCAGCTCATCACAGGGATAGGGCTTTCTTGGCAAGTACAAATTGCCGTGATGCTCATCCCGGCACTCACCTATGGCTACCTGTTTTGGGGACAAAAATTCCCGGAAGCGGCCGCTGCAGGCCAGGCCAAAATTTCGGACAACCTCCGTGGAATGCTCAATCCCCTCTATCTGTTCATGCTCCTTTGCATGGTATTGACTGCCAACACTGAACTGAGCACCCAACAGTGGGTGGGCCCGCTGCTTCAATCCACGGTCGCACAACCTATGATCGTGCTCGCGCTCACGACTGGCCTGATGGCTATTGGCCGTTACTATGCCGGGCCGGTTATCCACCGCATCATCCCGACGGGTGTTTTGTGGGCATCAGCGATCATGGCTGCCATTGGCATCTATTTACTTGGGCACAGTACCGGAGCGGTGACATACATTTCTGCCATTCTCTTTGCCGTGGGCGTGTGTTATTTCTGGCCGACCATGCTTGGTTTCACAAGTGAGTACATCCCTAAATCAGGCGCTCTGGGTATGTCGGTCATGGGTGGTATGGGAATGTTTGCTACGGGCCTTTTACAACCCATCGTAGGCGGCTGGATTGATGCTTCGAAGAAAAGTGCCGAAGCAAGCGGCCTCACGGGCACCGCCATTGACCTCGCTGCCGGACAGGCTACTTTGGGGAAACTGGTCGTGTTCCCGTTAATCCTGATTGTGGCATTTGGCGCGTTGTGGTTTTACATACGGGGTCGGAAAAGTGAGGATTAAACGGATCCTTCTGATTATATAGGATTTATCAACAAGAATCCTCCCAAATTTTGAGTTTGGCACGTCCCAGAGGGTAGGGTGTCCAAAGGCAAAAAAACCTCTGTCAATTTTTCAAGGTTTTATTTCTTTTAACTACTTGATTTTCAGGCAGATTTTCCAGTTTCCAGTTTCTTAAATCTGCCATGGAAACCTTGCCCAAAGCT
>JANMME010000897.1:0-1515 GCA_031373015.1 Saprospiraceae bacterium | reverse complement strand
ATTTCTTATTCTCTGTGGTACAAGCACTTAGCATGAGAATGAAAGAAAATATAAGGCCGTTTTTTATTTTAGTACCCATGTTGAACTTTTTTGCGCAAATGATGCCGCGCAATTACATCCTGTTTTAAGGGATATTTTTGTGCGCGTTATCGAACTCAATACTTTGCAGGCGGCAGCGGCACCTCCTTTAGCAAAGCCCCTTTATCCCCATTGTATGTTTTTACAATGGAGTATCCGTCTCTCGTCAAGCCTTTAAAAATACCCTTGTCTACCAAAGCCCATACGGCATACTTGGCTTTTCCGTCGATGGTAAACAAGCCAAAGTGGTTTTCCGAGCCTCCGGGGTTGGCCGCATCCTTCCAGATTTCATCAAAAGCCTCGAAGTAAAAGCAGGCAATGCCTTCCCGATTCGTCCATTCTCGCATCAGGTGGTAATAAAGCCCTTCCTTATACTCGTCAGTCGCTTTGGAGCCTTTGGCCCCGTAGTGGTCATTACAGGAACTGGCCCAGCCTGTTTCACCGATATGGATGGGTTTTTGGATGCCCAGGCCCTTCATGTATTTTACTACACTTTGGTATTGCGAAACGGCGTAGTCCTTGGCACGGGTCATGGCGGCCGCTATTTTGGCCGTATCGGAGAGCGTTTCTTCGCCTTTAATATTCCCCCAAAAAGCGGGGTTGTAGTGGGTGTCGTGCATAGGATAAGTGTGCATGGACACGTAATCAACCGCTTGGAATAATTTTGTCAAATCCTCGACATGGTATTCGGCCCCGCCCCCGCCCCAAGAGGCGAAATTATCGGAACTGGTGATCCACAGGTCTTTGGGGAGTTTGCCTGCTTGCTTCATCGCTTGCAGTTGGTTCACATATTTCAGGATCACCCCGGGCTGCACGAAGTAACTGGCGGCCCATTTTACCATCGCCTCGTTGCCGACGGCTATGATTTTTACGATATCGGGGTATTGGTTGGTCATATCCACCGCCCGTTGAATTTCTGCGGCGTTGGTTTCGGCCTCTTCTTCATCGTGGTTGGGGGGGGCTGTCTTCCAGGCGTTTTTGCAATCAATCCATGCGCCCAGCATGATATACATCTCGAAACTGGGGTTTTCCTGTTTTAATTCGCGAATGGCCTTTAGCAAATTGGCCGCTTCCGCCAACTTGGTGTTGTACGTCCGCAGTATTTTGACATTCATGGCAGCGAGGATTTTCATATCCTCTTTTAACTGCTCCACAGTCGGCTGAAAATCACGGCTGGTGCCACGATAGCCACTGTAGGAAATGGCCAAGTATTTAGGGTTGCCCAAGATCTCTTTCGCTGTCAACTCTTTTTTATTTTGTGGTTGTGATGCTTGATTTTGCCCCATTCTTGTGCTACATGCAGTTTGGAATGCCAATACCAGCATGAAGCCATAAACCTTCCAAGTCCTGAAGATTTGAATGGTTTTATATCTCGAAATGATTCGTATTTTCATTCTATTTCAATATAGACGTTTGGATTTGGACCTCAATCCGCAC
>JANMME010000894.1:0-10483 GCA_031373015.1 Saprospiraceae bacterium | reverse complement strand
TTTTCTTATTTCCCCCCTGTGGGGGCTCTGGCTAAAAAGACCCAGGCGCGGCGGCTGAGATTCGTGCTGAAGCAAAAAACTGGAACACAAGGCAGGGCCGAATGCACCATCCGAAAATCTTCAGGCACGTCCACCTAATGCATCACCGCTCGACAAGCCCTTCGCCCTGGGCGGCGTATTCGTTCCACCCCGTCGAGGCGGTCATCGAAGCCGGGATTTTTATCCTCATAGTGTACACCATTCCTGCACACGGATCAGCGTTATTCATTTTCCTCATTTATATGATTTTCCACAACAAAGCCACCATGTTAGCCATAACATGCAAAACTATTTGTTTTTTATGTTGTTAAAATAAAAAACATTTAGTTTATTTGCGCCCGCCTTTTTATCCGCCTTCCCCTTTTGGTCGGTGGAATCCCCGCCATCAGACTACTGGACATTTTGACATTGGACGTTAGACGCGATTCAGCAAGTGCATGATTTTCAAGTTTTTAGAGTACGAGTCCCATGTCCAATGTCAAAATGTCCAGTAGCCTGCCCACTAATATCATTTCAGCGCATTATTAAAACCGCGTCGGTCATGTACCTCAACGCACACAGCTTCTTTAGCCTCCGATATGGGACGTTTTCGCCAAAGCAACTGGTGGAGGCCGCTTCGATGCGTCCCGTAAAAACCCTGGTGCTGACAGACATCAACAACACCTCTGCGGCGCTTGATTTTGTGCGGGCCTGCAAAGACAAGGGGATAAAGCCCGTGTTGGGCATCGAGTTTCGCGACGAACAACACCGTTTTCTTTTTACCGGGATCGCTCAAAACAACCTGGGCTGGGCGGCACTCTGCGCTCTGCTGACCGAGCACTCGCTGGGCGGGAAACCTCTGCCCGCCGTCCCGCCGCATATAGAAAATGTGTTTATCGTGTATGACCGGGAGGTAAAACCCCTCGAACTTTTTCGCCCTTATGAATTGATGGGCATTCGCCCCTCTGAGGCAAACAAATTGGTTTTTTCCAACTGGCGGCGATACCCCGAGCGATTGATTGTCTGGCAACCCATCACCTTTCTGGACGCCGAAGGGTACCGACTTCACAAACTGCTCCGCGCGATTGATGCCAATACGCTTGTAACTAAATTGGAGGGTGTGCAAATCGCTCAAGCTGATGAATATTTCCGGGAGGAAGCCTCCTTGCTAGAACCTTTCCAAAACCATCCGAAAATAGTGCAGAACACCCGCCGGGTACTCGACGCCTGTTCCATTCGATTCGAGACGGGGCTGCAACTCAACCGTCGCACGTTCATGGGCACGAAGGAGGGCGACCTCCATTTGCTCAGCAAACTGGCCGAAAGCGGTTGCATTCGCCGCTATGGGGCAAACCACCGGAGGGCAAAAGAGCGCATCGCTAAAGAATTGAAAGTGATCGCAGAAATGGATTTCGCGGCCTATTTCCTCATTACCTGGGATATCGTGCGCTACGCCGAATCGGCTGGTTATCACCACATTGGGCGTGGCAGCGGGGCTAACTCCATTGTTGCTTACTGCCTTTTTATCACCGACGTAGAGCCGCTCGAACTCGACCTTTATTTCGAGCGGTTTATCAACCCGCAACGCAGCTCGCCGCCAGATTTCGACATTGATTTTTCCTGGGACGAACGTGACGACGTGACCGATTATATTTTTAAACGCTATGGGCGCGAGCACACGGCGCTGCTCGCCACATACAGCACTTTTCAGCACGCCGCCATCATTCGAGAACTGGGCAAGGTGTTCGGCCTGACAAAAGAAGACATTGATGCCGTAGTGGATTATTGGCAAAGCACCACCCCTGGCACCTGGGAATGGACGGGGCGCAAGGGGGAAGGAATATCCAATATCCAACAAGGAATGTCCAATGTCCAAGGGTCAACAGTCAATGGCCAACGGTCAATGGTCAACAGTCAATGGTCAACAGTCAACGGTCAACAGTCAACAGTCAACGCACTCCACCCCTGGGCAAAGCACATCCTGCGCTTCGGCGAGATGTTGGTAGATTTCCCCAACTATCTCTCCATCCATGCGGGCGGGATCATCATTTCTGAAAAACCACTGAGCCAGGTTACCGCCCTGCAAATGATGCCCAAGGGCTTTCCCATTACCCATTTTGACATGTATGCTGCCGAAGAATGGGGCTTTCACAAGTTTGACATCCTGAGTCAGCGCGGTCTGGGACACATTAAAGACTGCGTGGACTTGGTGCGCGAAAACCAGGGCAAAGCGGTAAACGTGCATGACGTCGAACGCCTGAAAACCGATGAGCGGGTGCGTGCCCAGTTGCGCAGCAGTCGTTGCATGGGCTGTTTTTATATCGAAAGCCCTGCGATGCGCGGGCTGTTGCGCAAACTCCGCTGCGACAATTACATACACCTCGTGGCGGCCAGCAGCATCATCCGGCCCGGTGTGGCCAGTTCCGGCATGATGCGGGCGTATATTCAGCGCTTTCACCAGCCGCATTCCTTTGAATACCCCCACCCGGTGTTTAAAGAACACCTCGCCGAAACCTTTGGGGTCATGGTGTACCAGGAGGATGTGATGAAAATCCTCCACCATTTTGCCGGACTGGGCCTTGATGAAGCCGACGTGATGCGCCGCATGATGACGGGCAAAAAACGCTCTTCGGAGGCTTTTGCCCGTTTGCGGCAAAAGTATTTTGACAACTGTGCTGCCCGGCGTTACCCCGAAGAACTTAGCAAAGAAGTGTGGCGGCAAATCGAGAGTTTTGGAGGCTATTCATTCTGCAAAGCGCACTCGGCGAGTTTCGCGGTGGAGTCCTTCCAGAGCCTGTACCTGAAAACCTATTACCCGCTAGAATTTATGGTGGCGGTGATCAACAATTTCGGAGGGTTTTACAGCACGGAATTCTATGTGCATGAAGCGCGTATGTGCGGCGCGACCATCCACGCCCCCTGTATCAATCGCAGCCGAAACCTGACCCGTATCGAAGGCAAAGACGTTTATTTGGGCTTTATCCATGTGCGCGGACTGGAATCACAACTTATCCAAAACATTGAGCGACAACGCGATGAGTTCGGGGCCTTCAAATCCTTGGAGGATTTTGTGCGGCGGGTGCACGTCTCTCCTGCACAATTGGACATCCTGATCCGCATCGGCGCTTACCGGTTTACAGGGCTGAAAAAGAGCGAATTGTTGTGGGAAAAAAGTCGGGTGTTGACCCCGGAAAGCGGCATGGGAGCAAATCTCTTGTTTACGGACGAGGCCGATACCTTCCGTTTGCCAACCCTCGAAGACGGCCCTTTCGATCAGGCTTTCGACGAACTGGAATTGCTGGGTTTTCCGCTTTGTTCGCCTTTTGATTTGTTGGAAGAAGGGGTTGCGTCTGCGGAAGTGCACTCACCCGCCTACGCCAAGGCTTCGGCGGGTAAAATGGGCGAGCACATCCATAAACTCGTCACCATGACCGGTTACTATGTGTGCCGCAAGGATACCCGCACCGTCAAGGGCGAACTCATGCAGTTCGGCACTTGGCTTGACATGGAGGGGCGATTTTTTGATACGGTTCATTTTCCCGACCAGGTAAAAAAAACGCCTTTCCGTGGGCGTGGGGTGTACCGCATTCGGGGACGGCTTACCTCGGACTTTGGGTTTATGAGTTTGGAAACCCACAGCATGGAACGATTACCGTATCGGGTGGATGGGCGGTATCAGGGCTGAGGTATTTACGTTCACTTTTTACTGCTTTTTTAAACAGGAAAATGTAAAACAGGAGAACAGGAAAATTTAAAACTAAGAGACGGAAACCAATGGGGTAAAGAACGGCTCTACCCCTCTTAGTTTTAAATTTTCCTGTTCTCCTGTTTTGCGGTTTTCCTGTTTATTTGATTATTGAAACAATATCTTCAATTGATGAACCTCTTCGATCGCTCCATTCTCCACCTCGATCTCGACGCTTTTTTTGTCGCGGTAGAACAACTGCGCAACGACAGCCTGCGCGGCAAGCCCCTGCTTATCGGGGGCAGCAGCAACCGGGGCGTAGTGGCTTCTTGCAGTTATGAGGCCCGTGCTTTCGGAGTGCGCTCGGCTATGCCCATGCGGCAGGCCTTGCAACTTTGCCCCGATGCGATTGTGCTGCGCGGCGACATGGAGGCGTATTCCAAGCAGTCCTCGCTGGTGCGGGCGGTCATCGAAGAACAAGCCCCGCTCTATGAACAGGCCTCTATTGACGAGTTCTATCTTGACTTGACGGGCATGGACAAATACATCGGGTGCTGGAAATGGAGCACCGAACTGCGCCAGCGCATCATCAAGGAAACAGGCCTGCCATTATCGCTCGGGCTCTCGGTGAACAAAACCGTGTCGAAAGTCGGCACCGGAGAAGCCAAGCCAAACGGGACAAAATTGATAGCCGCAGGTACGGAAAAAACTTTTCTTGCGCCGTTGTCCGTGGGCAAAATACCCTCTATTGGCCGCGAAACAGAGCGTCGCCTTTCGCTTATGGGCGTGCGCACCTGCCAAATTCTGAGCGAAGTGCCTCCGCGCCTTTTGCAACGCGAATTTGGCAAGCACGGCCTCCTTATGTGGAAAAAAGCCAACGGGGAAGACGAAAGCCCGGTAGTGCCATATCGCGAACAGGATTCTATTTCCACCGAGCGTACTTTCCACACAGATACCATCGAAATGCGCTTCCTGCACGATGAAATCCGAAAACAAACAGCCCAATTGGCCTATCAACTGCGTTCCCTCGGAAAACTGACGGCCTGTGTGACCGTAAAACTCCGCTATTCGGATTTCAACACCTTTACCAAACAAGCCAAAATCTCCTACACGGCACAGGATAGCCCACTGGTGGCGCATACCCTGAGCTTGTTCGACCGATTGTACGAACGCCGCCAAGCGATACGCCTGGTGGGCGTTCGTTTCAGCGAACTGGTGCAAGGAACCAGCCAACTCAAGCTGTTTGACGATACGGAAAAGGAGTCGCGGCTCTTGGGTGCGATGGACAAGATTCGGGACCGGTTTGGAAAGGGGGCAGTGCGGCGGGGCGGGAAAGGACGCGATTAAAACCTGAAATGGATTGATTTGCAGGCATTTTCATTCTAGAATCCCCTCCAACGCCTTAATCTTCCTCCGCACCCACCAAAGCGGCAAAATCCCAAACACCCCAAAAGAAGTGTCAATAAACCGCCAAAAGACAGGTATTTCCCGAATCGGGCCAAAGATGAAGGCCAAAAACGGCACTAAAACACAGGCAATCATCCCCCACTCGATTACCCAAATGTTGCGAACTGGGTCTCGCCAGGGACCGATAAATGCTACGCCAATGACAATGTGCGCAAAGGCCAGCCAGTCGTAACCGTAGGCGAGTTGCGGATATTTTGCGTAGGTGTTGTTGATGGCCGCAGTCGTGGTTTCGAGCCAAAAACGCAGACTGTCGGGGAAGAGATAATGGTACTGCGCCAGCCAGTTGAGTTCGGTTTGGATGGGGAAAGCCGTGAGTCCGCTGAGCACGAGCAGCACGACGAAGACGGCGATCCAAAAGCGGATTTGGCCAAGCAATTTTTGTTGATCTGGGTGGTTCATGGTCAAGTCAAACGTTAAAGTTTTATGTAGAGGGAAATTTTTTTCAAGGCTTTTTTGCCCTCAAAAAGGGGATCGAAAAGGGGGTAAAATCCTTACCTTTTTTCAGCCAATTTCGCTTCTAAATGCCTCACCAGTAAATAATTGAATTGCTGTGCCCGCTCGGAACTGTACTCCGCTCCCTCGAATTTCCGCACCCAGCGGATGCCCCGTATCGCGTTGGTTAACAATACTTCATCGGCCCCCAAAAGATCGTCCACAGAAGCATGCTTTTCGCGCACTTCCCAGCCATCCGCCCGAAGGAGCGTACACAACAATTTCTGCAAAGTGCCATTTATTTGCCCATCGAACGACGACGGGACAAACACTATGTCGCCCTCCAACCAAATCACATTGCTGCCCGTCGCCTCGCAAACATGTCCGTGCGCATTCAACACTATGACATCATCCACACCCTTCGCACGGGCTTCTCTGGCTGCCGCAACATAACGCGCTCCACCTAGTATTTTAATCCCCGAAAGGGAATCAACAGGCAGCCGCACCGTCTCACAGAGACACACTTCAAGTCCGGACCCCAAAGCTTCGAAAACACCCGATTGCAACGGTTCTGTTGTGACAAGGAATTGTGGCGTATTGTCCGTGGGAAAATAAAGCCCGCCAGGCGAACGCCACACTGTCAAACGGATTCGTGCATGTTGCGGGAGCGTTTTTAATATCTCTTTTTCAAAATAATCGCTCGTCCAGTGGGACGGCACCTCGAAGCCCAAAACCTTCAATCCATTTGAAAAGCGCTCCCAGTGCAGCGGCCAAAAGGGTACTTGCCCCTCGAAAGCCCGCAGGGTTTCAAAAAGTCCGTCGCCGTAAAAGGCCGCCCTTTGCAGCAGGGCGAACGATTCGGGAAGGATGGGGAGCAATTGACCGTTCAGGTTGACCATGTTCTTTGAAAAGCCGGCAAATTGATTGACTCGAATGATTCGATTGAGAGGATTGTTTCGATTGGGGCGTTGATCTTGACATTACGATGGAAAGTAAAAACGGGTATCGGGGTTAATAGTTCAAGATTCCTATGCCCCCTCCGAAATAGCAAACTCAACGCCCCAATCGAATCAATCGAATCAATCGAATCAATCGAAAAATTTTCTCATCCGATTTCATCATCATCTTTTTCAATCTTTTTTTAATTATGCACACTAATCGTTTAATCTCTCTCACCTGCCGCCCATTGGCCGTTTTGCTTTACCTTCTCCTAACCCTATTCTTGCCCAACAACCTATCCGCACAGAACGCTACCAAACCGGTGGCAGCATGGCTGGAAGGCTACCGCACATTCGCCGACTTTAGGCAGGTAGCCTTGTTCCAAAGAGCCCAGGAACGCAGCGATGTACAGTTGGTCGCCGGAAAATCCAGTATCCTAAACCTCGATCAGGCTGCTGTCGCCGAATTGCTCCAGACCGCTCCCCAAGCCCTCCGTTTTGCAATCCCAACCGCCGAGGGAACCATTGAACTCGAACTTGCCCAAGTGGAAATCCTCGCTCCCGACTTCTTCGTGAGCACCAACACCCAAAACAGTGTGCCGTACCAACCGGCCATTCACTATCGTGGCATCGTGCTCGGCGACGCAAACTCCGTCGCTTCCCTCAGCGTCAGCAGCAGCGGCGTGATCGGCATGGTGGCCGACGAAACCGGCACCTACCAACTTGGCCAAATGGAGGATGGCTCTGAGAACTATGTCTATTACAAAACCCAGAACCTGATCGCCTTATCGCCCAACCACTGTTTCTCTGACGAAGAATCGCTCATGGGCGATGCTGGTGGCCAGCCCAGCTCCGGCGACCGGGGCGTGGGCTGCAAAACCGTACAAATTTACTTTGAATGCGACTACAAACTGTACACGGACAAAGGTTCTAGCACCACAGACGTAAGCAATTACGTCACATCCCTTTTCAACCAAATCGCCACGCTCTACGCCAACGAAAATGTCGGTGTGGTGATCTCCCAAATCTATGTTTGGACAAGCTCCGACCCATACGTTGGCTACAACAGCACCAGCGCAGTGCTCAACGCTTTTCGCCAAACACGAGGCACCAGCTTCAACGGGAACCTCGCCCACTTGCTCAGCACGCGTAGCCTCGGCGGCGGCATCGCTTATGTTGACGTGATTTGTGTCAAACAATACGCTTTTGGGGTAAGCGCCATCACCACCTCGTTTCAAAACGTGCCGACCTATTCCTGGACGGTCGAAGTGGTGACGCACGAACTGGGGCACAACCTCGGCTCCTGGCACACCCAATCCTGCAACTGGCCCACGGGTGCCCTCGACAATTGTGTAAACCCGGAAGGGTCTTGTCCGCCCGGACCTGCCCCCGTCAATGGCGGCACCATCATGAGTTACTGCCATTTGACAGGTTATGGCATCAATTTCAACAAGGGCTTTGGCCCAAGCCCCGGCGCGAAGATTCGAGACAAAGTATTGAATTCCAATTGCGTGCCACAGTCTGGAGTTATTCCCGCAGGCTTAACAACATCCAATATCACAAGCACTTCTGCCACCTTGAGCTGGGTCCCGGTAGCGGGTGCTACGAGTTATACCGTGCAATACAAACTAAATACTTCTGCCGCCTGGACAACAGCTGGGACAAGCACCGCCCCTACCTACAACCTGAACAATTTGACTGCCAACAGCCTCTACAACTGGCAGGTAAAAACCGACTGCTCCAACTTTTCTGCTACGGCGAATTTTACCACCAGCAACAGCGGCGGTGGCAACCCTTGCAATGCACCCACGGGGCTTGCTGCAGTCAGCATCAGTGCCAGCTCGGCCACCCTGATTTGGAGCGCCGTGGCGAACGCCACCAGCTACACTGTGCAGTATAAAACCAGCAGCTCCAGCATTTGGATTTCTGCGGGAAGTACCGCTTCCGTATCGCTTGTGCTGAATAATTTGACCGCAGCCACCAACTACAATTGGCAGGTAAAAGCCAGCTGCTCCGTGTGGTCGGCCACATCCAGTTTCAGTACGCCCAATTCGGGCGGCGGTGGCTCATGCGACCCGCCCGCTACACTTAACAACAATACGATCGGCAGTACCTACGCCGTCATTTCCTGGTCGGCGGTAACCGGTGCCACCAATTACACCCTGCAAATCAAGCTGGCCAGCTCGAGCGACTGGTTCACGCTCGGCGCAGTATCGGTCACGAGCGTCGTGATCAGCGGATTGCAGCCCAGCACTTCCTACCACTGGCGCGTAAAAGCCAGTTGCTCCGATTATTCCAGCGCAAAATTGCTGACCACAACGGCCAATTTTGGAGGCGGCAACGGGGAGGGCAATTTGAGTCAGCCAACGCTGGTAGAAAACAATGAAATGGGCGCTTTGGAGCTCTTTCCAAATCCTGTGAATGAGCGGCTGAACCTTCGTTTTGTGGGCGAGATTTCTAATCAACATCAAATCATGATGACCGACGCGATGGGGCGAGTGGTGTTAGAACAGTCTTTCCAATCTTCGCTCTACGTGGCGGCGTTAGCACCCGGGGTTTACTTCGTGACCTTGCTGGAAGAAGGGCAACGCATTGCTACCCAAAGGTTTGTGAAAATGTAGGGCGAAATTTATTTCGCCTACCTGATAAATTTTTGACGAAATGAATTTCGTCCTACAGGAAAGTCAACCACCCACTATGAGAAACTAATCCGGTTGACGTAACTATCCAGCCGCTCCAAAATTCCCGAAGGGAATCTATGTTTATAGTATGAGAATACGATGTTTACCGCAAATCCCGAAGGGATTTAATGTTTTTTGCACGGTTTTTATATTAAATCCCTTCGGGATTTCTACCAAACAACCCATTTCTGTACTATAAACATAGATTCCCTTCGGGAATTTTGGAGCGGCTGGATAGTTACCGGTTGACGCATCCGCTTCATTTGTAATTTCGACAAGGAATATTTTTGACAGGATTCACAGGATCAACAGGATTTTTTCCTCCCAAAAGAGGGTATAAATCCTGTTGATCCTGTCAAAAAATCCTTCCAAACAATACAAGATCGGCCCATCCGCATAAATCCTGTTGATCCTGTAAATCCTGTCAAAAACACCTCCTGTGAGCATCTTCGTCCCGAATGCACTTCGGGATTTTATCACTACGCCTGATTTTTGACCGTAATCTCCCTACTGTTTTACCGAAGTGCCGGCCTCTGATGAGGGGTCGGCGCTTTGTATTTTAGCAGTTCACTGGTTTTTTGGCGGGAGAGGCATTTTTCGCAAAACCTTCAAAAACCCTTGATTTTAGACTTCAATTGCTTGATTATCAATGCCTTGATTTTCCGGAAACCTTTCAAAAACAAGGCTTTTTAGAGCAAAAAGGGCGATTTTTTAACTTGGCCTTAACTAAAAAAGTGAAAAATTTGCGGAGAAAAATAGCGCGTATCAGATTGAGGTTCAATACCTTCGCCCCAATAACCGACTCTTCCAACCCATATCCAGCGAAAGCGGATTGCGACGGAAGGATGTATTTGGGGTAATCCATTGTATTAAAGGCTCTTCCAACCCATATCCAGCGAAAGCGGATTGCGACTTCAATCGTATTGATATAGATGATACCTTATGATCTCTTCCAACCCATATCCAGCGAAAGCGGATTGCGACTCTGTGAAACATCCGGTCGAAAGTGTGATCAAACCTCTTCCAACCCATATCCAGCGAAAGCGGATTGCGACCTGTTTTACTTCTTCAAGCAGAGTGTTGTACTTGACTCTTCCAACCCATATCCAGCGAAAGCGGATTGCGACACAATGGTCATCGACGTAGATACTGAACCGCAGTCTCTTCCAACCCATATCCAGCGAAAGCGGATTGCGACGCACAATGTTTAACTGTAGAACCTGACCACTATCTCTCTTCCAACCCATATCCAGCGAAAGCGG
>JANMME010000834.1:0-6674 GCA_031373015.1 Saprospiraceae bacterium | reverse complement strand
ATCCAAGCTCAATCCTCCCGCCCATACGTCACATGAAACACCGTGGCCGCTGCGGCACCACCCAGCAAGGTACCAATGAGATAGATCCCAATATCGTCCCAAGCAAACATACCTGCTACCGTTGCACCTAATGCAATAGCAGGGTTGAACGCGCCGCCACTCAGTCCGCCCAGTGCATAGCTGGATGCCAACATAGTGAATCCAATAGCTATCCCGTAATGGGAATTGCTGGCATTGGAGCGTGTGGTGGCAACATTTAGCACCACATAAGCCAAGGCGAAGGTGCCTAGGAATTCAGCCAGCACGGCACACATCGCCTGTTCGTTCAAACGGGCCACTATTTCCCCGCCATTCCCACAATCATGTAGGAACACGCCAATAGAAGCAGCCAAAACACCGGCAATCAATTGGACCATTATATAATAGAGGCCATCGGTGCGATCAATTTTACCGCGAATGAGTACGGCCAATGTGACAGCAGGGTTGTAATGCCCCCCCGAAATATGGCCACCCGCATAGATCATTGCAAGGTACATCCCCCCTATGGCGAGCGGGGCCATGGAAGCGATGTTGGGATTGTTGGTGGCCAACACGACTGTAAGAACGAGGAAAAATGTGCCGATGAATTCTGTCAGGTACTTTTTCATCTTAATTCGCTTTAATTGGTGTTAAAAAATTGAATTTTGCGGGCTAAAAGTAATTTACCTCTACTACAATGCTTAAAAACACTTTGCTATTTCTTCTATTGTCAATGACAATTACAACTCAGACTGCGGCCCAGAATCAAGTACTTACGCCAGAACTGCTCTGGAAAATCGGGCGTCTCAGCCTGGAATCTGTTTCCCCTGATGGCCAATTGGCCGTTTACGGGGTGCAGCGCTACGATGTGGCGGCCAACAAAGGCAGCCGCGCCCTTTTTACCGTCAACCTCGCTACGGGCGAAACGCGGCGGCTGACCGATTTTGAAAAAACAAGCAGCGATGCGGAATTCCACCCTGGCGGTCAAAAAATTGGTTTCCTGATGGACGGGCAAATGTACGAGCTTGGCCTGAACGGAATTTTGCCCCCCACAAAAGTCAGTGACCTGGAAATCAATGGATTTCATTACTCGCCCGATGGAAAGCAAGTGCTGTTTTGCAAGGATGTAAAACTGGACAAAACACCCGGGGAATTGTACCCCGATCTTTCCAAAAACTCCGCAAAAATTGCTGATGGATTGTTTTATCGTCACTGGAAAAGTTGGCATGATTACGCTTACAGCAATGTTTTCTTCGTAGGTTATGCGGATGGCAAATTTGTAGGCGAGCCCAAAAACATCCAGAACGAACGTTTCGATTCGCCGCTTACGCCCGACGGTGGTATGGAACAAATCACTTGGAGCCCCGACGGCCGTTTCATTTTGTACACTTGTCGCAAACTCAATGGCACGGAAGAGGCACAAAGCACAAACTCCGATCTCTATGCTTACGAAGTGTCTTCTGGTAGAACCCTGAACTTCACCGAAGACCTGCGTGGCTATGATCGCGACCCCGTGTTTTCTCCCGATGGGCATTACCTCGTGTGGACAAGTCTGGCAACAGCAGGCTACGAAGCCGACCGCCCGCGCCTGATGCTCCTGGACACCCGCACCCAACAGCGCGAAGAGCTCACACTCGGTTGGACCTACGAAGCCAACAACCCTGCCTGGGCTGCTGACAGCAAATCGCTTTACTTTTTAAGTTCGGAAAATTTCACCCAGCAGATCTACCAGATCAACATTTCGGATAAAAAAATACGCCGTATCACGAACGGGACGCACGACTATACCGCCCTCAAACTGGCTGGCAGCCAATTGCTTACGACTCGAGTATCCTTGGTGAATCCGGCCGAAATTTATACGGTGAACCCCCAAAATGGCGCAGCTACCCAGCGCACGTTCGTCACCGACGAGGTTTGGAAAAACCTGGCCAAGCCTACTGTGGAACGCCACACGGTGAAGACATTCGACAGCAAGGACATGAACGTTTGGTACGTGCTGCCGCCCAATTTTGACCCGAACAAAAAATACCCCACGCTGCTGTATTGCCAAGGCGGGCCACAATCTGCCCTCTCTCAATTTTTCTCTTACCGGTGGAATCTTGCGCTTATGGCCTCGCAGGGCTATGTGGTGGTGGCGCCTTGCCGCCGCGGGATGCCCGGCTCTGGTGCAGCCTGGAACGACGCCATCACGGGGCGTTGGGGCGACGCGATGAAAGACTACCTCTCTGCCACCGATGCCGCAGCCAAAGAACCCTTCGTGGATGCTTCGCGCATGGGCGCAGTGGGCGCAAGCTTTGGCGGCTACGCGGTGTACTGGCTGGCGGGCAACCACAACAAAAGATTTAAAACCTTCATCGCACACTGCGGGCTGTTCAACCTGGAGAGTTTTTACGGCACTACCGAAGAGGTGTGGTTTCCACATTACGATTTCGAGGGCGCCTACTGGCAAAGGAATACCCCGAAAATGTATTTGAACGACAGCCCGCACCGCTTTGTGCAAAACTGGGACACGCCTATATTAGTGATTCACAACGAGTTGGATTTCCGTGTGCCCTTTGGCGAAGGGATGCAGGCATTTCAGGCGGCGCAATTGCGGGGCATCCCCTCTCGCTTCCTGAGTTTCCCCGATGAAGGCCATTGGATGAGCAAGCCACAGAACTCGATGGTGTGGCAAAAGGAGTATTTTGGGTGGCTGGATAAGTGGCTGAAGTAATGTCCAATAAAATATCCAATATCCAACAAGGAATGTCCAATGTCCAAGTAGGCGCTGAGCCTGGTAATCGTTGTGATCCAACCGTGGGAGGTAACTGTGTGTGACCAAGCGCATCACTTCCTTGGACATTGGACATTCCTTGTTGGATATTGGATATTCATGCACCGTGTTACATTGCGGCTTTAAATCAACCGAACCATGCGCCTGATTCCCTTTTTTATCGCTTTTATTATTCCCTTTTTTACGGTTTCCAGCGTCAAAGCCCAGCCGCAAGAGGCTCAGGTAGGCTTTTACCTGATGAACCTCTACGGCCTGAACATGGACGAGCACTCGTTCTATGCCGATTTTTATGTCTGGTTCAAATGGCGCGGTGATATTGACCCGACAAATATCGAGTTTGTGAACACCATCGAGAAATGGAGCATGGCCACCGTCGGGTTTGATGGCGACAGCACCCCCGTTGTGCTGAAAGACGGCACGAAATACAAGATTTTCAGGAAGGAAGGCCGATTCTTCCACGCTTTTTCCCTCAACCATTTCCCGCTCGATCAACATACGCTCGACATCCAAATCGAAAACCCGGAACATCCCGCCAGTGCGCTCGTGTACGTCCCGGACACCAATGCTGCGCTCGTCCGCAACACGCTCAACCTTGTCGGCTGGGAGAATCGCAACTGCCAACTGTCCACACAAATACACGACTACGGCTCCAATTTTGGCAACCCAGAAGAGAACGCCCAGCGATATAGTAACCTGAGTTTCAACATTACTCTTGCCCGACCCTTCAGTTATTTTTTATTGAAAATGCTGTTGCCACTTTTGGTGGTCATGCTCGTAGGGATTGGCGCCTTATTACTTCATCCTGAACACATTGACACGCGCTCCTCGTTGCCCATTGGGGCATTGCTCACCGCGGTTTTCCTCCAGCAATCATACAGCGACGCCCTTCCTGACACGGGTTATATGGTGTTGATGGACAAGATCTATCTGTTGAGTTACGCGCTTATCTCGCTCGTGTTGTTGCAGATTATCCGTACCGGGAATCTGACGGCAAAAGGTGGCGGGGGTATGAAATCCATTGTCCGTCGGGAGCGGCGGCTGGCGGCGATCTACTTGTTGGTCTTTTTGTCTGGGGTGGTGGTTTTGAGCCTTTTATAAGAAGATGATGTCTTGGGATTTACGATTTTGGAATTACGATTTACAATTATTTTGATCCGAAAAATGGACGACACATGCCTTTTTCGGATCAAAATAATCGTAAATCCAAAATCGCAGATCCAAAATCAATCACTTTTCCTGCTGCAACACCTCAATCGTGCTCGCTGGCAGTTGCGCGATGTCCAAAATCATCAGCCCGTCTAAGCAGTTGGAAAAATTTGGGTCCACGTTGAAGGCGATAAACTTGGCATTTTGCCGCAGGTATTGGCGGAAAAGCACCGGCACTTTGAAGTGCGCGGGCTCTATGGTTTCAATCAGGTTTTCCAGTGCGTCAAATTCCCCGCGCAGATTTTCGGCTAGAAGCCGGGTGTCCACTGATTTAATATTGGGACGGAAAGCCTTGCGCGGCACCACCAACGCGGCAAGTTTTGTGTCGTAAAAAAACCGCCGCACAAACTCCACGATGATTCCTTTCGAGGCCTCCGAATAGTCTTTGCTGATACTCACTGGCCCAAGTAGATAGCGGTATTCAGGATGCGCGAGCAGAAAATGGAGAATACCTTTCCAGAGCAAAAACAGAGGCAGCCGATGCCGCTGGTATTCGGCGGTGACGTAAGTGCGCCCCAGTTCAACAGATTTCTGAAGAATGGGGAAGAATCCCGGTTTCATTTTGAAAAGCGAGTTGGTGTAGAAGCCATTGACCCCAAAACGATCAAAAATACGGTCGCCAAGGCCGAGGCGGTATCCACCCGCAATCTGCTTTTGTTCTCGGTCCCAAATGATCAATTGGAGGTAATAAAGGTCGTGCTCGTCCATGTCCCTGGCTTTGCCCGTGCCTTCTCCTGCAGCGCGAAAAGTCTGTTCGCGCAGTCGGCCAATTTCAAACATGGTATGTGGCAACGCAGAAAAAGGCGCAACAAATACATCAAACTGCCCGCGCTCCGCCACCTTATGGTCGGCTGACAAATCGGCGATTTCCTGCGCAATCAATTGAGGATCAACGGGATCAGCAATCGGCTCCTGCGTGTTTGGTTTTTTGCCCACAAAAAGTTCGGGATGTACATCGAAAGGCGAACCGAGAGAAAATATTTTGGCTTGGAGGAATTTGCCCCAAAGTCTGTTTTTGCCTAAGGTGGCAATGTCTTCCGGAGGTATAGCCGTTCCGATCCGAACACTAATACGCACCGGGCCTGCGGTGAGGTGAAACGGCAGGCCCGGAATGGCCTGGCGCAAAAGGCCGCCAGGCATCCGCTCGGCCTGTAAGTGGACGGGGACTACAGATTGACCAGATTTGCGGATTTGGCGGAGAATCTGTGTCCGCACCAAGTTCTTGCCGAGATGGCTCAGTGGGTTGTCGGAAAAATCAAGCGCGAGGGCTATTACATCGCCTTTTCGGACGCGGCGGGCGAGGCGTTTTGCGAAATTTAGTTGCAAAAGCCTGTCTTCCATGCTTTTACGCGGAAGGTGCAGGACGTGAGGCTTCAGAGATTTGGGTGGCGTGGTTGGATAAGGGTGTAGGATTCGGACGTTTGCGAATTGCTCCGCCAATATCGCCAACATCACCCATTCGTCCAAACCGGGCAGGAGTTGGTTACAAACAAACACTGCTCCGGAAGGGGTTTTGCCCAGCATTTTTTTGTCAAAATCTGCTAAATCGAGCGTGACTTTTGACTTGGCAAGTTTGGATTGGGCGAGAGAGAGGAGTTCGGAGTTCATATAGGTTGTTATTTCATCGGTACTTAACTAATTGATTCGCCTTTGCTTAAGCCTAACGTGAGTGTCATCCCGACCCTAGGGAGGGAACTGCTCAAGCGCGGAGTGAGTGTTTCCATACTTTGCATGGCCAGTTCCCTCCCTAGGGTCGGGATGACACTCACTTTAGGCTTGGCTGTACAATGAGCAGATTAAAGATATGTCGGGTTATCGCATCTCCCCCACCAAATGCACCAACCCATCCACGATGAACTGCACCCCAATGGAAATCACAATAAAGCCCATGATACGGGCAATGGCATTCAAGCCTCCTGCGCCAAAAACTTTGAACAGGAAAGGCGCAATGCGCAAGCAGCCCCATACCAAGACCGCCACGGCCACAATAGCCGCTATAATTTGCCAACGCTCCGCCCAGGCAGTATGCTGATTGTACTGCGTGATAAGGTACGAAATAGAGCCCGGCCCGGAGAGCATCGGCATGGCCATAGGCGAAAAAGCGATGTCTTCTTTGTGTTCCATCGTTTCTCTTTCCACGTCCTTGTCGTAACCCCGCCGTTTGGAGATACGTCCCGAAAGCAGGCTGAAACCACTGATTAGCAAGGTCATGCCCCCGGCAATGCGCAAGGCGTGGATGGTAAGGCCAAAGAACGACAGGATGTAATTTCCGGCGATAAAAAAGCAAAAGAGGATAATCAGAAAGTAAAAGCTCGTTTGCAGGGCAATCTTATTGCGTTCCGGGCGCGGCCGGTCGCTCGTGAGCGCGACATACACCGGGATTGCACCAGGTGGGTCCACGATGGAAAAAAGCGAGAAAAGGGTGGCAAAGAAGAAATCCATAATTGGACGTTGGACGTTGGACATTGGACGTTGGACATTGGACTCTGGACGGAATCGTGTCCAACGTCCAGAATCCAACGTCCTAAGATTTCTTTTTCAGGAAAAACGTATAAACAGGCAAGTGGTCGCTGTATCCATTGATAAAAATATCGCCCACAAACGTGCGGAAAGGATAGCCTCTGAAGGCCCCCTCGGTTTGCAGTAGCCAAGGCTGACGGAACACATGCGCATTGTA
>JANMME010000833.1:0-10764 GCA_031373015.1 Saprospiraceae bacterium | reverse complement strand
GTTATTTTTTTGGAGGGTATTTCGGGCATACTGATGGCCGTAGCCATAGCTTAGTTTGAAATTATAGATGCCATAATCGTCTTCCCCAAGTGAACTTTTGAGAATATACGGGTCTTCCGGGAGCATGTCGAGCGAGATGATTTCACTCCATCCATCGTTGTTCACATCTGCCATGTCCACTCCCATGGAGAATTGGCTGGTGTGGAGCATTTGTTCTTTTAAAGACTCACGGAAGCTGCCATTTCGCTGATTGATATAGAGGTAATCGTCTTCGTGGAAATCATTCCCAATATAAATATCTGGCCAGCCGTCCAGATCAACATCGCCGGCAACAATACCAAGCCCGTAACCAATGACGGTGCTTTTGATACCAGTTTGCATGGTCACCTCCGTGAATTTGCCGCCATCGTTACGCATCAATTTATCGCCGGCAAGTGGGTGTTGGGTTCCTTCGAAGGACGCTTTTTGTCCGAATGTACCGTTAGCGTGCACGGAGTGGTTTAGTTGGTACATATCAAGGTCTCCGTCACCGTCAAAATCAAAAAATGCCGCTTGTGTTCCAAAGCCCACGAGGTCAAGGCCATACTTTATCGCCTCTTCTTCATAACTTGGCACGCCCTCTTTAATTCCCTGACAAACAAAGAGTTGATTCCGGCCTTTGATGCTGAGGTAATTGCCGACCTGGCTGACATAGATATCGAGTAAGCCGTCGTTATTAATATCTACTACCGAAACGCCGGTATTCCACCAGAGGCCTGCCATCCCGTCGTCAATATGTCCGGCTACGTCTGCTTCTTTGGTCACATCCTTGAATTTCAGGCCACCCTGATTTAGGAACATCTTATTCTCTCCCATATTGGACGAGAAATACAGGTCAATCAGCCCGTCGTTGTTGAAGTCGCCGGCCCCCACACCACCGCCGTTGAAGAAGTACATATAGGTGAGCCCATTAAACTGAAGTGAGGGCTTAAGGATATTGTGGAAATCCAGTCCGGTATCCTCCTTGCGGAGCATTTGGAATTGTGCAGATTTATCCTCCTTTAGATTGCCACAGTTTGATAGTAGGAGGGAGAAAATGATTAATGTAAAAAACTTTGTAAAAGGTCGAGATAATTGGTTCATGAAATGGTATGACTTGATTTGTACTAGCGCAATTTAAAAACCCGTGGGGTACTATTGTTAATGAGTGTGACCACCCAGCGCTCCGTACTTTTGTTGATTGAAAAAATTTGTTTCACATCACCACGGATATAAAACCCAGTGATATTATTGTCCACCCACTCGAAGTTTCCGCCACCTCGGTTCAGCAGCGTATGCCCGAAACTTGCATCTAATTTAGAGAATTGTGGCATAAAGCCAGCATCGTTTCCGCCCAACAGGATATCCTGCTTACCATCTGCGTTAAGGTCGAGGAGATGTATCGCCTTCACACAGGAAAACTGGACCTCTTTGGGTAAGGCGATCAGATGGAACTTGCCATTGCCATCATTGAGGGCTACAGCAGATTTGAAGTAATTGCCCTCTCGCATCATCGCTTTGTTCAAAATTTCAGGCGGAAACAGTTCTTGAATGCTTTTTTTTGCAAAATCTGCGTGTTTTAAGTTCTGTTTTTTCAGACTTGGGATTTGGCCCGTAAGTTCCTTTTTCAAAGGGATGGTCACATCCCTGCCTGCTACGCTTCGCGTCATTATCTTTTCCACCGTTCCATTTCCGTCGAAATCCCAAACCCAGATTTTGGCTGGGGCTTCGGCGTTTCCGCTAAAATAAAAATTTTCGCCTCGGTTCCCCAATATCAGGTCGAGATCACCGTCGCCATCCACATCGTTGGCTTTGAGGGCATACCACCAGCCCGAATACTGATCAAGGTCTGTTTTTACTTTTTTGAGGCCACTTTTTTCTATACTAAAAACCTGAGGTGACATCCATTCACCAACCAAGACGAGTTCTGGGCGATTATCGCCTACCAGGTCAACCAGGGCTCCGTCAGTGACCATGCCGATTGTTTTCAGATCGGTGGCGAATGTTTTGGTAATATCTTTAAAATGACCGGTTCCATCGTTTTCGTATAAAAATTGGCGTGGCGGCACAGCATATTGTCCAGGCACACTGCGGCTACCTACAAAAAGGTCGGTGTCGCCGTCGCCATCAAAATCATAAGGAATTGCTACTGCCGTATTGTAACCATTTACGGTAAGAGCGTTTGGATCCAGGTGGAATTGCCCTTTCCCATCATTTATATAAATCCGATCTTGCAACAGATGCGCGCCAGATTCATGTTCATTCCCTCCTGAGCCTACAAACAGGTCCATGTCCTGGTCGCCATCCGCATCAAAAAAGCGTACCTCCGTGTCTTCAAAAACGGAATCAGGATCAAACGTGGCATGGTTACTTTGAACAAACCCTTTGCTAGTTTGGAGATACAAAATCCCTGACTGCCCAGCTGCTCCACCGATAAAAACGTCTTCCAGGCCATCGTTGTTCACGTCTGCAACATCGGATTTGGGGCCTTCGCGCGACACCATTCGATAAGAGAGGCCTTCTGGATAAAAATCCACAAAACCATCCTCTTGGTGAGCTGAAAAAGGGCTGGTTAATGATTCAAAAAAACGCGCTTCTGAGCCACTGTGGTGAGATATTTCGGCATCACTGGACTTTGCGGTACTTTGATCAATAGACAGCAATTCATCAATTTTTGGGTTGTTGAGCACTGTTTTTTTTCGGTCTGGCCAAACGACCACGATGGAATCTACCCGCGTATTTTGCCCAAGACCAAAGGTCATTTTGTAATCCACGGAAGACTGGAAGCCTCGGCTGGGAATCAGCTCTGAACAGATTATTTCTTTGTTGAGATACAACGACACTTTTGCGCCGATGGCAAAGGTGTTTTGCCCTGTGCCTTTGAGTTTTACGCTTAAAAAGTGATTTTTTTGAGGCGCAGATTCAGATTTATTGCGGTAGAGAAATGCCTCCATATTTACATTATTTACCACGAGGTCAAGGTCGCCGTCATTATCGAGGTCTCCATAAGCTGCCCCATTGGAGAAACTTGGAATGTCCAAACCCCATTTTTTTCCCATGTCTTCAAAGGTCAAATCCCCTCGGTTTCTGAAGGCTTTATTCGGGATGGGGTTTGAAGGCATTTTGTCAATCACCTTCTCAATTTCTTCTTTTTTACCTGTAATTGCCATCTTTTGAATGATGTCATCGGCGAAAAAATCAATGAAGTCCTGGTCAATCACGTCTTTATAAATTCCGTTGCAAACGTAAATATCGCGCCAGCCATCGTTGTCGGCATCAAACATGAGTGCTCCCCAACTCCAATCGGAGGCGGCTACACCTGCATAATAGGCAATTTCCCGGAAGTTTCCTTCGGCGGGTAAACCAGGTTTTGTGCCGTGGGCGGGTAAACCCGCCTTCGCGCCGTGGGCGGGTAAACCCGCCTTCGCGCTCTGGGCGGGTAAACCCGCCTTCGCACTGCGTGCTTCGGCGGGTAAAGGAGAGTTGAGTTGCAGGCAGTTCTGCATGTATTGGTGGTAAAAACCTCGCGATTGTTTTAGTTGGTAAACATTGTAGCTCTCAAACAAGGTGGTGGTTTTCAATCGTATCTCGTCGCTGGGGAGCATCTCCGTGGTAAAAATTTCGGGCAAGCCATCATTGTTGATGTCAGCCATGTCGGCCCCCATGGAGGCAAGGCTGATATGCTCCAAGCGTTTTTCGATTTCTTCTTTGAAAGTACCGTTTCTTTGATTGATATAAAGATAATCGCGCTCGTAAAAGTCATTGGAAACGTACAAATCCGGCCAATGATCGCCGTTTAAATCCCCAACAGTGATGCCGAGGCCAAAGCCAATGAGAGAGCCGTAGATACCGGCTTCTTTAGAAACATCTACGAAGCCTCCGGTGTGTCCTCCCCCGTTTTGGGAGGGCTGAGGTGGCCCATCATTTCTCAAGAGTTTGTCGCCACCTCCTTTGAGAAAATCTTTCACTGGCCAGTCTTTGGCATATAGGTCCCGGTTGTTGCTATTGTTAAGCGTGTTGACCGGCATGAAACTGTTGTTCAAAATGTAACAGTCCAGATCGCCGTCCAGGTCGTAATCAAAAAAAGCGGCATGGGTCGTGTAACCGTCGTCGTTCAGGCCATATTCTGCTGCTTTTTCAGTGAATGTCACGACCCCACCCCGTCCCTCCCCTTTTGGGAGAGGGCCATTGTTGATAAACAGTTCGTTTTCGGGTTTTTCACCTGCCTTATAGCCTGCATTGCAGACATAGATATCCAACCAGCCATCGGCGTTGATATCTACAAGCACTACACCCGTGCTCCAGAATCGTTTGCCAGTCACCCCGGCCTTTTCTGAAATGTCCTCAAATTTGAAATCGCCCTTGTTGAGGTACAATTTGTTGTCGCCCATGTTCGAGGTCAGGAACACATCTGCCAGGCCATCGTTGTTGATATCGCCGATGGCTACACCGCCGCCATTGTAAAAATTGCGGTAGTTGAAAATGTTGAGTTCCTTGGTATTCTCGACCTGATTGGTAAAGCGGATACCCGATTTCTCCGAATCAACCCGCTCAAAGAGTGGATTGGTGAGCTGCTCCGATGTGCAACCGAGCGCAACGAGTAGAAGAAGGGAAGGGAATTTGAAAAGTAGTTTCAACGCACAGTGTTTAAGAAGTCGCAAGTTCGGAAGAAACAAAGAGAGGCCGCCTGTCTATGGCGGCCTCTCAATTTTTAAACGAATTGCCTCCATGAAATCATGAGAGAACCGTTTTTTTACCTTCAGATACTATTAATAGCCAGGGTTTTGCTCAAGATTCGGGTTCACAGCCAAGGCTGCGGCAGGAATCGGGAACAACAAGCGTTCAGCGCCGGAGGCAGACTTCTCCTGCCATGCGTTCAGGAATTTACCGAAGCGTATCAGGTCTGTGCGGCGGTTGCCTTCCCAATAGAACTCACGACCACGCTCCTTAAGCAAATCGTCGGCTGTCAGCGAGCCTAGCTGCGTGGCACCACGAACAGAGCGGAGATTATTCACGATTGTCAATGCATCACCTGCCAAGCCATTGCGTAACAAGGCTTCGGCTTTCATAAGCAGAACATCTGCGTAGCGGAAGAATACATAGTCATTGTCAGAGTTGTCCCCTCCTATGAAGTCAATCGGGTACTTGATGACACGAATGCCGGTAATTTCAAGGTTGTTTCCAGTTTCAATGGCCTTTACCTCACGCGTAAAAGCAAGGTCATTGCCTTTGCGATCTTTCAATGGAACGCCGTCTTTATTTACCTGTTGGCCAACGAGGAAACCTGCATTGATACCAGAAACATCCGTCATGCCAGCGTAGTTGGCTTTCTTACGCATGTCTGAATCTTCAAAGCTGTCATAAAAATCGCTGAGTGTGGTAAAGCCATTCCAGCCACTAGGGTTCTGGTTGTAGTGCAAGGTACAGAACCAGCGTGAACGGACGTTTCCGCTGCTAGAACCACCAACGTTCTCGTTCGTCCAGATGTTTTCTGTCGAAAGTAGATTGTTTTTCGGCGCAAAATTGTCGAAATAGTTGCTTGCCAGGGTGTAGCCGGTGATTCCGTTTGCCAAGCTAATTACCTGATCCATATCCGCCTGTGGGAAAGAAGGCGTGTTGCGATTGGCAAAGGTGCCTTTGTTTAGATATGCCTTCATCAACAGCACTTTAGCTGCATTTTTATTGGCACGATTGACGGGTGCGCTTGGCAAGTCGTTCATGATCGCATTGCATTCACTAATAACAAAATCAAGTGCTTCAGCGCCTTTTAAGACACGCGGTGCTCTCAGCAAGTTTTCGCCTGGCTCGCGGAAGGGAACCTGGTTCCAACCATCTGCCACGGTAAACATTATAAAAGCTCGGATGAATCTCGCTTCTGCTGCTTGCTGTGGTGTGACGTTGAAGGTAAGTGCATTGGTAGTTGTGAATACCACCTGAAGCATTTCGTTGAAACTGGCTGCCACAAATGAGTGGTCCGGAGTCCAGGTATGGGTGTGCAGCGAGCGCCAGATGCCATTGTCATCCCAGTCACCACCACGGGTTGGCCCGAGTGTCTCGTCGCTGGTGTGCTCCTGAAGTGCCCAAATTCTATCCTGGGTATGGAAAGTCCGAAGTCCGTCATAGGCAGCTTTGAGCAAGGCGTTAGCATCGGTATGGGCATTGAGGTATTCCTCGGCCTCTTGTCGTGTCAAGTCCTCATTGAGGCTTTCTTTTAGATCCGTGCAGCTCATCAGACCCGCAAGTACCATTAAGACGGAAATTTTTTTGAATTTCATGATAAAATGTTTAAGTAGTTTAGAATGAGAAGCTGGCACCAACAATAATCGTCCTTGCTGAAGGGTAAGGAATATATTCGATGCCTGTAGAGGGCAGACCTTCGCGCTCGTTGACCGTGTTGACCTCTGGATCGAAGCCTGTGTAATTGGTAAACACAAGCAAGTTCTGACCTGTCACATATACCCGTGCATTTTTGACAGCAGAGCCAAGGTTGCCAAAGTCGTAAGCTAAGGTTGCATTAGCAAGTTTGAGGTAGCTTCCGTCTTCAAGATAGCGGTCAGATGCTTTGAGCGCATTTGAGGTTGATTCTTGATTTGGTCCGTCCAGCAAAGATGCGTCAATATTGCGTGTTCCGAGGTTTGAGATTGGAATCACAGACATTTTCGTGTTGTTGAAAAGTTTGTGTCCGAACGCTCCATTGAAGTTCAAGCCTAGGCTGAGTTTGGAAACGCTTACACTGGTAGAGATACCCAGCAATACATCTGGATTCGGGTCGCCTGCGAAGTAAAGCTCTTCAGACCCATCGGCATTCTTACCATAGGAGCTTTGGCCACTTGTGTCAATACCCAGGTGACGACGAACATAGAATGAGTTAAGCGGCTGCCCATTGGCAAAGCGTTGGCTGGTAGCGCCAGAGCTGCCTTGGCCAAATAATTCACCGTAGTCAATGATTGGGCCAACATAATTCTCCAAAGTATTTTTCATGAACGCAACGTTGCCGCCCAAACTCCAAGAAAGATTTTCCTTGTCAACAATGAGAGTGTTGACCGATAATTCCACACCAGAGTTGATAACCTCACCTGGAAGATTGATCCAGTAGCGACCAGCAGGTGCTGGTTGAATGGTATTAAACTGGAACAACAAATCAGTGGTGCTGCGATTGAAGTATTCTACCGTACCACTTACTTTTCCTTTCATGACACTAAAGTCAACGCCTACGTTGTAGGTCGTAGTGGTTTCCCATTTCAGATCAGGGTTTGCCACGTTCTCTAGGGAGATGGATTGTTGACCAAATTGATAGCGGTCAAGCGCCGCACCTGCTGGAAATTCTTGGTTGCCTGTTTTGCCCCAGCCGAGACGGAGTTTTAAGTTGCTAAATGGGCCGTCTTCCATGAAGCGCTCGCTGTGAATGTTCCAAGCGGCACCTATTGCAGGGAAATAGCCATATTTGTTGTTTTCACCAAACTTGCTAGAACCATCCGCACGCATGGTAGCGGTGATGAGGTACTTGTCGCGAATATTAAAGATACCGCGAGCAAAGTAGGACTGCAACTCAGCAACGGGCGCTTCAAACGAGAATACGTTCCTGCTGCCAGGCGTTGAGTTTTGAAGAATATTGGTGTAGTCGAAATCATCAATGAGGAAATCGCGTGCCAAAATGCCAAATCCTTTTTCAGTCAATTTCTGATATTCATAACCAGCCACTGCATTGATCGAAATTCCGCTACCAACGGTGGTAATGTAATTCAAGGTGTGGGAAAGTATCTGGTTGGTATTTGCTTCGTCGCCTACAAAGGCAACGCCCCTGTCTTGGACGTTCTCCAGGTTAATCCACCGCGCAATACTTGCCCTTCTATTTCCAGTGCCATGCGTGATTGCATAAGAAAGTTTGTAGGTCAGGTCATCGGTGATTTTGAAAGAAGGTGCAATGCTTGCAACAAGGTCAACCGTGTTGGATTTGTCTCTGTAAGCTTCAAGAAGTGCTACGGGGTTTGTGAAATTGCCAAATTTAGGTAGGATCACCGTAGAACCATCTGCATTGTAAATCTTGTCAGTTGGGTTCCACTGCAGAGCATTCCCGATAAGGCTTCCACGGAAATCGGAGTTGGTTGCAACCGCAGGGCCGTTTTCAGATGTTTGCGAAGCGATGATGTTGAAATCAAGGCCGAGTCGCTTGCTTTCCAAAAACTTGTAGTTTCCGCTGATATTAGTGCTGAGCCTACGAAGGTCATTAGATTTGACAATACCTTCTTGGTTCAAATAGTTGACACCAACACGATAAGCGCCAGCGTCAGTACCGCCACTGATGGAAATACCGTGGTTTTGGACAATACCCGTGCGGAGAATTTCCCCGAATGCATCAGCGTCGCCGCCGTAGTCGCCTTTTAATCTGCCCGTGCTGGTGTCCACTTCTGTTCCATACTCTCGAAGCGCCTCGCGATATTGCGTTGCATTGAGCACATCGTACTTGTTCAGTATTTGGCTCATCCCGACCGAGGTGTTGAACTGGATAGAGGGCACACCGCTTTTGCCACGCTTGGTCGTGATCATAATGACGCCATTGGCGCCACGTGAACCATAAATGGCCGTTGCAGATGCATCTTTCAAAATCTGCATGGACTCTATATCTGCAGGGTTGAGGTAGTTTAGCGGGTTGGAAGCGGGCGAATTGCCGATGCCACCACCTCCAAAACCGGGCTTCGTAGAATTGCCGGTCAGTTGAATACCGTCTACCACAAACAAAGGCTGGTTTCCTGCGCGGATAGAGGAGTTGCCACGGATCCTGACAGTAGTTGCGCCGCCGGGCTGACCGCTATTGTTCAAAACCTGAACGCCGGCGGCTTTACCTTGAATCAATTGGTCAGGGGAAACGACCAATCCTTGGTTAAAATCCTTCTCGCCAACCGAGACTACCGATCCGGTAAGGTCGGCCTTTCTAACAGAGCCGTAGCCAATGACCACCACCTCGTCGAGTACCGACCCAGCCTTCATGGATACGTCCACCGTGTTGGAGGTGCCGAGCGTAACGACTTGTTCGGTGTAACCTGTGTACGCGAAACGGATTTGGGTTGAACCATCCGGCACCTGAATAGAATAGTTGCCGTCAATGTCAGTCGCCGCGCCGCGCGTAGTGCCGACTACGGAAACCGAAGCACCAATGAGCGCATCGCCACCTTCGGCGTCGGTGACTTTGCCCTTTACAGTGCGTTGTGCCATAGCGAAATTACAAAGCAGCAAAAGTGCTGCAAGCAACCCGCCCTTGGTAAGGGTGTGCAAAAACTTCATACGAAAATGAGTTTAGTTTAGTGAAATGATATTATGCCACAAATAATGATAGCCGCAGTATATGGTTCGGTTAGCATGGGGAATGCTTCATGTGTTTCGAACAATGCGGTTAAATCTGACAGGGCGCGTGGTTTTGGGGTCTGGCTTAAATGTGTGTGGTGGACACTAAGATGTGGCGAAGGTAGTATTTTGAAAGATTTAGAAACAAACACTTTTTTCAAATTTTTTTAAAAACCAAATAATCCAAATTAGATTGTCATTAGAAAAACGACACCTTGGTTTTGCAAATCAGCTTCTTCTGTCGTTCTACCCACTACTTTTCCTATTTTTGCACCCAATTTTGACCTAAAATGACTGGAACAAAACATGAACGTCGCTTGCCTGCTGAATGGGAGCCACAAGGTGCCGTGCAACTTACTTTTCCACACAAAGACACAGATTGGGCAGATGTGCTTGATGAGGTGTTGCCTTGCTTCATTGAAATTGCGGAGCAGATAAGTCGTTTCCAACAGGTTTTAATCGTTTGCAGCGATGCCATAGAAACACGAGCCTTGCTCCAGAGAGGCAATCTCGAAAACTTTAGGTTTGTGGAAATCCCCAGCAACGATACTTGGGCCCGCGATCACGGGGGGATTACCATCGAAGAAAACGGGAAGACGATCATCCTTGATTTTGTGTTCAATGGCTGGGGTTTGAAATTCCCTGCCAATAAAGACAACCTCATCACTCGACACCTATATAATAAAGGTGTGTTCGATGCTGGAATACTGCACGGCGGCATCGTGCTCGAAGGCGGGGCGATCGAAAGTGACGGCTTGGGCACCTTGCTCACCACTACCGAGTGCATGCTCTCTCCAAATCGGAACCCTCACCTGAGCAAAGAAGAGATCGAAATACATTTGAAAAACTGTTTTGGCTTGCAGCGTGTGCTTTGGCTGAACCACGGATATCTGGCTGGCGATGACACTGATTCACACATTGACACGCTTGCACGATTTTGTTCGGCCAACACCATAGCTTATGTGAAGTGCCCAGACCCTTTGGATGAACATTTTGATGCGCTCCAGAAAATGGAAGATGAATTAAGTGGTTTCAAAACCCTTGATGGAAAGCCTTATCAATTTGTACCGCTCCCTTGGCCCGAGGCCTGTTTTGACGAGGATGGGAATCGCTTGCCCGCTACTTATGCTAATTTTTTGATTATCAATGGTGCAGTGCTCGTTCCCACCTATCACGTTGCGCAAGACGAGGAGGCACTTCGTATTTTCAAATCCATTTTTCCCGATCGCGAGATCATCGGCATTGACTGTCGTTCGTTAATTTTACAACACGGTTCACTGCACTGTGTTACAATGCAATATCCAAAAGGGGTGATGAAGTGATGGGTGTTTAATTGATTTTGTTCGTGCTATTGGTTAGCCCGCTATCGCCCCAAAACTTCATCAACCAACACATCAAAAACCC
>JANMME010000665.1:0-3848 GCA_031373015.1 Saprospiraceae bacterium | reverse complement strand
GAAAACGACCGCACCCGCCGCGAAAAAGCCATCGAACTGTTGGAAACCGTGGGCCTGCACGCGGATCATTTTCAGCGCTACCCGCATGAGTTCTCCGGTGGGCAACGCCAACGGATTTGCGTGGCGCGGGCCTTGGCCTTGCAGCCGCGATTTCTTGTCTGCGACGAAATGGTGTCGGCCCTCGATGTTTCGGTACAGGCTACGGTGCTGAATTTGTTGATGGATTTGCGGGAAAAATTCGGCTTGACTTACCTGTTTATCTCACACGACCTGAGCGTAATCAAGCAGATGTGCGACCGACTCTTAATTATGAATCTCGGGCAGACCGAGGCACTGGGTTACCCCGATGAAATTTACAGGAATCCGGAGCGGGAGTATGTGAGGCGGTTGATGGAGGCGATTCCGGGGGAATGAAGTTATACCTCACATCGCCAAGTTTTCAGCATGGCTGGCGGGATAAATACGTTTACTAAACTTTTGAAAGTTTAGTAAACGTTGTACGATCTGATGCTGAAAACTTGGCGACGTGAGGTATAAATCCACTACAATTCTTTCAAGGCAGATTGCCATGGCATCAATTGGCCTAGTGCCAATTCCATGCGCTGTTGGCCAGCGTACACCAGATAATTATGGGTTGGTGTGCCGCTATTCAAGTTTTCCCAGTGTTGCAGACCGGAAAGCAGTCGAGTATTGTAAGTCTGGCTTGATTTTATTTCAATCGCCATAGTTTTGCCATCTTCTTCAATCAAGAGGTCAATTTCGTTGTTTTTCTGGTCTTGCCAAAACCAGAAAGAGGGCCTTCTCCCTTCGTTGCTGCGTTTTTTATACAACTCAGCAATAATGTAGTTTTCGACAATATTTCCCAAATAATGGTGCGTTTCAAGTTGCGTCGGACTGCTGATAGCCAATAAGTGACAAGCCAGACCAGTATCGAAAAAGTACATCTTAGGAGATTTGGTCTGACGTTTGTTGAAGTTCTGGTGGAAAGGAGGAAGCATAAACATCATGTATGATGCTTCAAGCACCGAAAGCCATGCTTTGACGGTATTGACCGCTACGCCCACGTCGGTGGCGAGGTTCGACATATTGAGCGGCTGGCCGATCCGTCCCGCGCACAAGCGCATGAACCGAGAAAACTGCGCCAGGTCGCCCACATTTTTGAGGGAGCGCACGTCGCGCTCAAGATACGTTTGGATATAGTTGTTGAAAAAAATATCCTGCGGTACGGTGCTGGTATGTAAGGCAGGATACCCTCCGCGCCAGGCCGATGCTTCCAAACTATTGCTTGGCTTAATGTTCTCCAGCTCCTGAAAGGAAAATGGCAAGAGGTTCAGTATCCCTACCCTACCTGCTAGCGACTGGGTTATTTTTTCCATCAAAAGGAAATTTTGCGAGCCGGAAAGCACGAAACGCAAGGACTTATCCGCGTCAACCTTGGTTTGCAAGTAGGAGAACAACTCGGGTGCGCGCTGAGCCTCGTCCAAGATAGCGCCTTTTGGAAAAGCATTGAGGAAACGCCGAGGGTCGTCAGTAGCCAACAAAAGCACATCGGGATCCTCCAGGCTGGCATAAGGAAGGTCAGGGAACAAGTTTTGCAGCAGCGTAGTCTTTCCTGATTGGCGTGGGCCTCCTAGGTAAATGATGGGATACCATTGCGTGTGCGCTAAAAGAGCACTTTCTATTTGGCGATGTAGAAACATGGGGTAAAGGTACAATTTTGCAATTGGTTTGCAAGTTTGCACCATTAGTAATTGCTTTGCCTATTGTTTAAGAAAATGAAACGGCGTTACAAATATTAGGATATAAAAAGCCTTGCCGCCAATTTTGACGTGGGTTACGCCAATTTTGACGTTTTTTTTAATATGCGTAAGTATGTACTTTTACCGAGGAGTCTGCCTAGCAACAGAAGTCGAAGCAAAATCATCAACAGACTTTACTTGGATGGGATTTCGGGGAAGCAATAAATATCATCAAAAACATTCCGAGATCCTTCTTTTTTCAATTGTTGGTGGATTCCTGAAAACCACCCTAAACCATACAGGACGTAAATGCTTTTGCGTTAAAAAGGCGTACATTTCATTTTCAAAAACCGCAAGTTCATGAAAAAAATCATTTATTTATCCGTCTTTTCATTACTGTTGTTTTCTAATACAGGCACAGCTCAAACCGCAACCGGAGGGTGTTCGAGCGTAACCGTCTCAAATTTACCTTCCTTTCCGGTTGTTTACTTCGCTTACGTAGGATTCAAAAACTGTACTGAAACTTCGAGTTGTCAAGATGGGGGCGAATCCCCTTGCTGTAGGGTAATAACCAGCGGCGACCCTACCACTCCACGTTTTTGGCTGGAAAAACTGACTGACTTGGGATGGGTAACAGTATCCGGCCCGCAATTCAGTACTACTTTCAGCAGCGTGGCACGAGGCACCTACCGGGTTAAATGCCAAGTGCCCACGATAGCAGAAAATATCTGCAAAAAGGATGGACAGGGTAACATTATCAGGGCGCGTATTTGCTTGTTCAATCTTCTCGGTCAGTTCATCGGCTTTTGGGGTACTTGGGACAACACTCCCTTTGGCACGACCCCACCCACTTATTCCAATACCGTCATAGTCGGTGCCACGACAAGCACCGACATCTCCTACACCTTCGTTGACCCGACACCCGGTGACCCCTTTGAAAGCGGGTTCGACTACGGTGAAGTGGCGAAAATGAACACTGCCGCCTGCAAGGACTATGACCTTTGGTGGCTCGCCATTTTCGAGGATGGGCCAACCTACCACCGCTACCGTTCCAACGGCTGGACAACCGGAACCGTCCCGGGAAACGAATTTAACCTGACCAATTTCTGGGACGGCGGTGTTGGCTGGAATTTTGAGACTTTCCACTCGTATAAGGTGCAGTTTGTTATCGAAAACAGAAGCTGTCGCAATGGCATTGAGCAGAACCCGCCTGCTACATGGAACGTGTTGGAGCGGTCGTTTTTTATCTGCCCTACAGGGACAGGTTGTCGTATTGGAGGAGATAGGAAGGCAATATCCCTCAGCCCCAATCCGGCAAAATCCTTTGTCCGTTTGCTGAACTTCGAACCTGACCAAGGGCGCGAGTACAGCGTTACCATTACAGACCTGGCGGGCAAAGTGATGCGCAGATTCGCACTCAACTCTGACGAGGTAGACGTTTCCAGCCTTCAAAGTGGTATGTTTGCCTTAGCCATCGAGGAGGATGGCAAGCGTATTTTTGCCAGCAAATTAGTCGTCAATCAATAAATCTCCTAGACCTCTACCTAGCCCTTCCTGTCCCGTGGTTAAGGACAGGGAGGGTTTTTCGCTATGAAAAAATTGGTGTTTATTTTCTTTGTTTTACCAAAGTATGTTTTGCTCTGTCAAAACCTCATTTCTAATTCGGGTTTTGATGACTTGACGGACTGCCCTTTTACAGATGGCCAAATCTCCTTTGCCTTGCCATGGACTTCTGCCAGTAATGGAACCCCCGATGTTTATAATAGGTGCTCAATGAATCCTGAAACTAAAGCACCCTTCGCCGGGCACTTTATTGACAGTTACCAATATCAAAGAAGTGGGGATGGATATGCTTTGATTGCAGTTTATTCAAATAGCAATAGTTCTGATGGAAACAGTGAATATATTGAAACGCCATTAAATGGATCAATGCGCGCAGGAAAAACATATTATATAGAATTTTATATCTCTCCTGATGTTACCCCTATAAGTTTTTGGGGGTTCACTGATGCAATCGGGCTGGTCTTTTCAGACACATTTTATTACAAAAACCTCGGCCCGAAAGAAGCCTTGCCCTTGAAACCAGTGATAGAAAACAGAGGGACAACT
>JANMME010000778.1:0-2279 GCA_031373015.1 Saprospiraceae bacterium | reverse complement strand
TCATTGGGGTTAGAATGGGGCATTAATTTTAAGCTCCGCCAGTGATAAGTGTTCGGCGGCGACAGCGTTCCCACAATCCTGGCGCGAGGTTAGAACCCGGCCCTGCTGGCGCGAAGTCTTCGCTCGCGAGGGTCTGCGACTCGATGTGTGATGTCGGCAGGCCTCCGGCCTGCCAAAGGAAAAACTAAAACTTGAACCTTCGAAAAACCCGCTCAAAACCGCTTCTCGCATGAAAAACCCTGTGACCAACCACCTTACCATGTCGAATAAAAAACGGCAAATCAGATAAAAAATGGAAGACAAAAACATGCCTTTCAGCGACATCATCTTGTACAACGACCCCAAAGGGCGTGTCAAGGTAGAGGTGTTGTACAATGATGAAACGTTTTGGCTCAACCAGAAACGCCTTGCCGAGTTGTTCGGGGTGGATAGAAGTGTGGTTACCAAGCACCTGCAAAACATCTTTAATGAATGCGAATTGGACGAAAATTCAGTGTGTGCAAAAATTGCACATACTGCTGCCGACGGTAAATTTTACCAAACGCTGTTTTACAATCTCGACGCAATCATCGCCGTCGGCTACCGGGTGAACAGTTACGAGGCCACGCAATTCCGCATTTGGGCAACCCGGATGTTGAAAGAATGCCTACACAAACCGCAGTTCCAACAAGCGTTGCGCGACCCGGTGCAGGGCATCTTGTACGCGACGTGCTTGCTCGGGAGAGGGGCGTTTGACGCCGGACAAATATTGACGCAGCAAGGTCGGGTTCATGCCTGCTTCTTTGGCGACCGCGCCGACTTTCAAGGCATCGAAAGTCTCCCGGCGCAACAGCGGTTGGAGCGGCAAAAACTCGCCGGGTGTGGGAAGCCACTCGTCGGGCAATTTTTCCTGTTTGGGAAGCGGCTCGGCGACGGCTCGGCTGTCTTCAAAGGAAGTTATTTGAAACCACGTGCCCATTTCTGGATTGGCAAATACGCTGTACAAGTCAATTTTGCCCGTTTTTAACAGTTGGAGTCGTGCTTGGGAAATGGCAACCGTGATATAATGAGGCAGTTCGCCTGTGTTGTCGACTGCAAGGCAAAGATGGAATCCACCGACCAGGTCTTTTGCGACAAACAACTGCGGGGTATCGTGCCAAATGAGGGTTTCCAGAACGCTTAGAAAAATTTTCATTTTTCAAGAATTTTAATCGTGTTCAAATCGAATTCAGTGCTACGCCACAAAGAAAAATGATGCGGATCGTTGCCTGTTTGTTGAACCAAGCCGTCTTTTTCTGTCAAATCAACTTGGAAAATGGGTTTGGAACGCATGGATGGGAGTAACCTTTTCAATCGACCAAAGGAAGTTCTTCAAACCAATTCATGGCACAAAGGTAGCAAAAAAGATACTTTTAGACAATTTTTAAGCACTCAAAAAAGTATTCCTCATCCGCGTCCTGAAAAAAAGTGTACGGCAGAAAAATGCCCAACCATTAAAAACCGACAAATTGCAAGAATCATGTTCTCTTTTTTCAAAAATCTCTTCCGCAGCTCCCGTCCGCTTGTCTGGCGGACAAGGTGCTCAAAGCTGCGCGAACAAATCGTCCATTGTCACCTCGCTGTCCACCAGCCCGATGTGGTCTTTTCTATCGAGCAAGAGGCCAATGGACAAAACATTTATTGCGTGCGGAATGTGGGCAAAAATAGGGACATTCCGCACGCAATAGCAAGGCATTTGCCGAAAGCGAGTTTGAAAAATACCGAATCGTGCAGGAAAAACTTTTTGAAAGCGATTTTGACAAAGCCGTAAAAGCGGTACTCTAACTATAAAAACCCAAATCATGAGCAACCAACCAACCAACAATTCATTTAGCGAAAAAGCAAGGGGGTATCTGGAATTTCAAAAAGTACCCGAATTGCTTGAAAAATTACGCACTAAAAAAGGCGGATACCCCAGTTGTATTCGCCGGCCGCGCCGATGCTGCCGGCCTCACCGGCCTGCGTGCGCACCGCAAAGCCCAGGCCGAAGCCGTAACCCGGGCCCGGCAGGTACAGCGGCGTGCGCTGCACCTGCGCGCCGAGATGGTTGCTGGTCATGTAGTCGACCGTGCGCGGGCTCAGGTAGCGCTGGCCGTCGAGCTGGCCGCCGTTGCGCAGCATCAGCAGGAAGCGGGCGTAGTCGGGCGCGGTGCTGACCATGCCGCCGCCGCCCGATTCCATCTTCTGGACGACGCGCGGTTCGCTGACGAAAGCGTTTACACCGATCACTCGATCGTCGGCCATCGGCTCGGCGATTCGTG
>JANMME010000717.1:0-2478 GCA_031373015.1 Saprospiraceae bacterium | reverse complement strand
GCGGCCTTCTGGCTCTACAAAAAGCTGGTGCCGGTCTTTATCGCTGAACCGGTCAATCTAGTCCTCGATGCTGGGGCAATAGCGTGGCCCCACGCCTTGGATCCGTCCGTTGAACATGGGCGATTTATCAAAGCCCGTACGCAACGTATCGTGTACTTTTTGATTCGTGTAGGTGCTCCAGCAGCAGAGTTGGTTTTCGAGTGCGGGAGTGTCCGTATAGGAAAATTTGCCCGGCGGGTGGTCGCCATCTTGGATTTCCATTTTGGAATAATCGAGGCTGCGCCCGTCCAGGCGTGGAGGCGTGCCTGTTTTCATGCGCCCGGCCTCGAAGCCCAGTTCGACCAATTGTTCGGTGATGCCGCGTGCTGCGCTTTCGCCCGCTCGTCCGCCCCCAAACTGCTTTTCGCCGATGTGGATAATGCCGTTCAAAAAAGTGCCGTTGGTCAGCACAACGGTTTCGCTTTCAATCTCCAGGCCCATACTTGTGCGCACACCGCGCACCCGTCTGTCTTTCACCAATAGCCCGCCCACCATTTCTTGCCAGAAGTCAACATTTGGATGATTTTCAAGCATTTGCCGCCATTTGGCAGCGAACTGCATGCGGTCGCTTTGTGCCCGAGGACTCCACATGGCAGGCCCTTTGGAGCGGTTGAGCATCCTGAATTGTACGGCAGTATGGTCGGTAATGATACCCGAATACCCGCACAAAGCATCCACTTCGCGCACGATCTGGCCTTTGGCCACGCCACCCATAGCGGGGTTGCAACTCATCTGCCCAATGGTCTGCATGTTCATGGTGGCCAAGAGGACTTTACAGCCCAGATTGGCGGCGGCTACGGCGGCCTCGCAACCTGCATGACCCGCGCCTACTACTATCACGTCGTATTTTGGAAACATTTTTTGCTAAAAAAGTGGGCAAAGGTAAGGAAAAAAGCCCTTCTTAGCTTGATGCCTGTTTGGGTCGTGCTATTCTAAAAAGGAATAGCCCCACCAAACCCGCCCCCAGCGCGGCGGTAAATTTAACCGGCCAGGCAAAGGCCGTTTCTTCAAACAAAAACCAATCAGAAACCAGGATGAACGCAAAAAAACCAAAGGTTTGAATCAATCCGAGGCGACTGGGCCGGAACTCAAATTCCTGGACACAAAGCCAAATCATGGCACTTGCGATGAAAATCTGGGTCGCCAAGGCCGCCATTGCAGATCCGATGGCTTGGTAATGGGGGATAAGCGCAATATTCAGCGCCAGATCAATCACAATGCCCACAATGAAAAACCGGTTCATGCGCATCATGCGCTCCCGCGCAGTGAGCAAGGTGCTGAAAATATAGGTGACACTTACCGGCACGAAGGCCCAAATGAGCACCCCCAACACCTCGAAACGGTACTCGTTGGCCCGGGCAGGCATCATAAGTCGGAGCAAGTCTTCCCGCGCAAAAAAGATGGCGGCTGCAAGGGTCACACTCCCCGCCCAAATCAGTTTGAAACTCATCGAGGTAAGCGGCCTAACAGATTCTTTTTCTTTCAAAAGTCGGGCAAACATCGGCAGCAACAGTGAGGCAAACAAATACCCAAACATATTGCAAGCCTCTAAAAGTCTGAACGCGCTGGCGTACACATCGGCATGGGCAGGCCCGGCAATGCGCTCCAAAAGCACGGCATCCATGCGGGTATAGGCAAACATGAGCAGCACCACGAGCGCGTACGGAAGGCTTTGACGGAACATGGAAAACACCGCTGGTCTGCCCGCCCGCCAATTGGAAGCCCAACTAGGTTTCACCGGAAAAACCGCCCGCTGGCGGAGCAAAATGAACACCACAATGGCCGTAATAAACAATGCAAGGGTTTGAGCAAGGGCAAAATTGAGCAGTGAAAACGGCAGCCAATCCGTCCAGATCAAGACCCCACACGTGACCACCATCAGCAACTTATCCAGCGAAGAAAGCAGGCTGTCCAAACGATAATGCCCAAGTCCAGAAATATTGGAACGCAAAAAAAGAATGAGTTGCACTAGCACTTGATTGACCAGCAAAATGAAAAGCAATGGCAAGGCCTCCGCGCCATAACCGAGTGCAAAAGCGGCCACCGCCATCGTGAGCGTGACATACAGCGTGGCGAGCAACCACTTGATAGCCAGCAGATTAGGGAAATATTTCGGCAGCAGTTGAGGGTGCTGACTGATGTGTCGGTTGTTGAAACTTTGAATCCCGAAATCGTTCAGTATCTGAAAAAGATAAGCGAGGTTGAGCAGCGCGAAATAGGTGCCATAATGCTCGCCCACACGGTTTTGCACCCCAAGGTCAATGCCAAATATGAAGATCGGCTTTATCAGGAGATTGATAAAGACGAGGAGAAGGATGTTTAAGAGGAATTCGCGCTTCAATGTTAGAGGTTGTCAACATTAGTCATCAGAATTTTGAGCCAATTTCAGATGATTGATGATTGACGAGTACATGATTGTTGATTTTTGATGTGATGTGG
>JANMME010000677.1:0-7618 GCA_031373015.1 Saprospiraceae bacterium | reverse complement strand
TTTTCTTGGCCAATTGTACTTTTCTACGCCAGTCAATACTCCAGTTGGAACGGAAATCTGTGCCCGTGATGAGTGATTTCCCTTCGGTGGACATGGGCTCGCCAATGTAAAAAATGACCGCTTTGCCCGCTACATCGGCCTTACCATAGTCGTTGTATTTTGCATCCTCAATGCCATAGCCGACGAATATCAGGCCCTTCATTTCTGTCAGCGGCTTGTCGGGGCTGAACGCCGGGTAAACGTAAAAATCTGTGCGGTTGCGGAATTCTTGGTCCCCGACTTTTAGGCCAATATCCGTCCAACTTGAGCTTTGGAGCATGATTTTTTGGAAAAAACCTTTGTCGCCTTTGGGGGGCAGGCCTGCGTCTTTGAATTGTTGGGCAATAAATTGAGCAGCCATGCGCTGGCCTGCCTCGCCGGTTTCGCGGCCTTGCATAGAGTCAGAAGCCAAGGCATATACGAGGGGTTTCAGGTCGTCGGCTTTGATGCCCGCGGCGAAGGTGGTGCCATCGTTGGCCAATTGATAATTGCGCGTTGGTTTTTCTTTTGGAGCAGCCGTAAAGACGGGCACTGTTGGAGCAGTCGGAGCGGGGTCGGACTGGGCCGTAAGTGCGAAGGCTGGCAATAGGAGCAGGATAAGCAGTTTTAATTTCATGTTCAAGATTTCAAATTTAAAGACGGTTGATCGTTGACTTTTGACCGTTGACGTTGGATTATTGGACGTTAGATGTTGGACTTGAGCCCATAATCGATCAAAATCCACCGCCAAAGGTCAACGGTCAAAAGTCAACCGTCAAAAGTCAAAGGTCAAACGTCCAATTTTTTCAAAAAAAAGTTTTCGCGCAACACACGCGCTTTAGCCCTAAAGAACAAAAAAGATGCCCGGGTTGCGCAAAACGGGTGCAAATATCTTTCTTTGCGTTGTACCGAAGGGAAGAGGAATTGTTTTTCAAACGTTAAGCCCTTTGGCTGTTCCAAACTTTATTGCCGTTATGCCCTACGTTTTTCAAGTCCTGACCCATAAATCCGAGATGTTGCCGCACTACCGGCTTATTCAGCAACTCAGCCCGGGCGTTACCGAAGCACGCTACAACCATCTGCTCGACGACATGCTGGCACATGGCTACCGCATGGTGGCGATTTTCGAGGGTGAGACCTGTGTGGGCATTTCAGGTATATGGGTCGCCACAAAAATATACAGTGGTCGCTACCTTGAAATGGACAACGTGGTGGTGGCGGATACCCATCGCTCCAAGGGCATTGGCAAGTTGCTCACCGATTTTATCGAAAAACTAGCCCTTGCCGAAGGCTGCGAGACGATCATGCTGGATGCTTATTTGGAGAATGAGAAAGCGCATGCTTTTTACGAGCGGGAAGGCTTTACAAAGCGGGGTTACCACTTTTTGAAGCGGTTGGTTTAAACAGGAAAATGTAAAACCGAAGAAATGGGTCATCCCAAAATTTTGGTTTTGGTACGTCCCAGCGGGACGAAATCTTGGTAGAAAACAGATTGAAGCGCGGTTGGCGTGCCGGAGGTAAGCAATCTGTGGTTTTTTAGATAGCGTACCTACGGCACGCATATTCAACGAAAACAACATTTCTACCAAGATTCCGTCCCGCTGGGACGTATCAAAACAAAATTTTGGGATGACTCATATTCACATTTTCCTACTACAAATAATCAAACTTGACTTACAACCATTCCCGATGGCCAACCCACCTCGGCTGCCTCTTCCTCACTAACTTTCCAGAGTTGGGCGCGGAAGCGCAAAAGCGTGGCGGCGGTTTCGCTTTGGCGTATGCCAATTTCGATCTGTCCGTGCTCTTCGAAGTTTTGACGCAGGACTCCGAGTTCGAGTTTTTTCACGGCGTTCATTACGTCGGGCATCAGTGCGTAGTCAAAATCGAGCAGGAAAAAATCTTTGACGAGGCATTCGATGATCTCGGCGTTGCGCAGGGCTTCGGCTGCGGCTTCCCGATAGGCATGGATGAGTCCAGAAGTGCCAAGCAAGGTGCCGCCAAAGTAGCGCACCACCATCACTGCCACATAAGTCAGGGAAAAGGAATCAATTTGCCCTAAGATGGGCCGCCCGGCCGTGCCACTGGGTTCGCCATCGTCGTTGCTGCGAAAACGGCTTCCATCGGGGTCGAGCCGCCAGGCAAAGCAATGGTGGCGGGCCTTGAAATGTTCTTTGCGCAGACTTTCCAAATGCTGCAAAGCTTCGGCTTCATTGCGCACGGGCCATGCGTAAGCGATAAATTTACTTCCCCGGTCTTTGAATTCGCCCGTGCTGGGTGCGGCGAGGGTATGGTATGCGTCTGTCACGTTAGTCATCCTTTTGGCAAAGATAGCGGAGTCTGATAGTCCCGGAAATCGGGAATGTGTGAATCATGCAACTCTATTCTGGAATTGTGTAACCAGTCGCGAGTAACAGGCCCTCACCTTTACATTGTGAAAATTCGTTCGTGATTCATCCAGCGATATTCATCTTGTAAAGGTATTTATGAATCCAGTTGATTACGATATAGTGATTATAGGTTGTGGCCCTGCAGGTACAACCACAGCGCGCGTAGCAGCCCAAAAAGGGTTAAAGGTATTGTTGGCGGATAAACGCCAGGAACTCGGCGCGCCGATTCAATGCTCGGGAGCTTTGAGCGCAAGCGCTTTGGAAGAGGCTGACATTTACCCAAGTTTGGAATTTATTCAAGCGCCGATCTATGGGTTTAGTATCTATAATGAAATTGGTAATCAATCAGATATTGATTACCGCAGGCTCAAGCCGGAAAAATACGGGGCAGGTGCGGGCAAAAAACCACTTGGCTATGTGGTAGATCGCCGACGATTTGACAGATACCTAATGACCCTGGCAGAGCGGGCAGGTGCAGAAGTCTGGTTGAAAACAGAAGGCCTTAACTATAAGCCTTTGGATGATGGCACCTGTGAAGTGCATTTGCGTAAGTTCAATAAAGAAATAAAAATCCGAACGAATGTTTTGGTAGGCGCTGATGGTTTACAATCGCAGGTGGGGAAATGGGCGGGGTTGCATACCCATATCAAAATGACGGAATTGGCCAGTTGTCTTCAATTTGTGGTGGACAAGGTTGAAACCGATGGGATGCTTGAAATAATAACCGGACATGAATGGGCGCCAGGAGGTTATGCCTGGCTATTCCCCAAAGGCCATGGTTATGCTGAAGTTGGGCTGGGCGTTATTCGCACCATGACTAAAGAAAATGCCCAGTGGCATTTAGATCATTTTATAAACAAATCCTTTCTTAAAGAGCGGCTTAAACATGCGCGCATATTGGAAGTGCATGGAGGCGGTGTCCCGCTGGCGGCGCCTTTGCGCACCCAATATGCCGAAAATTTGATATTGGTGGGCGATGCGGCACGACATGTGAACCCGATAACAGGCGGAGGCATACATACTGCTATAACTGGAGGGCTGATTGCGGGCAAGTTTCTCGCTGAACTGGTTCAAAATGGTACGCGTGCGTGTGCGACTAACCTGAAAGGATATCAAGATCGTTGGCTGGATCAATTGGGCAATAAAATGTGGGAGTTGTATCATACCAAAAAGACCATTTTTAAAACGAAGGATATTGCGCAGCGCAACCTTAAATTATATGAAACGATGTCTGATTATTTTAATCCGCAATCAGTGTACAAAAAAGTGTGAAGCATATGAAGCGCAAAGAGCCCGTTTTTTTTCAAATAGGATGGAATGCTTGCATCAATTGTGGCGCGTGTGTAGCCGTATGCCCACACGATGCGGGGTTTGTCTCTGCGTTTGATACCATTGCCGTTAATACACCCTGCCATATTGCCTGCATGGTGTGTGAAGATATTTGCCCAGTGAGCACCATTACACATGAAAAGTCTAAAGATTTTGTGGCAATTCACTAGGCCACACACGATAATAGGTAGCACATTGAGTGTTTTGTCCATTTTCGCTATTGCGGTTGGGACAAGTTCGGAGATTGTTATCTCCCCGTATCTTTTGCCTTTAAGCCTATTGAGTGCTTTGAGCTGCAATGTTTATATTACGGGATTGAATCAGTGGTCAGACGTGGAAGTTGATAAAATAAACAAACCCTGGTTGCCCATTGCAGCAGGTACTTTATCTAGGCAGAATGCATGGCGCATCGTTTTGATTTCCGGAATTTTGTCTCTAGCCACGGCGGCATGTTTATCATGGCCTTTTTTCGCGTTGATATTTTCAATTATGGCGATCGGTACGGCTTATTCCTTACCGCCATTAAAACTAAAACGCAATCATTTATTAGCAGCAGCGGCAATTTCCGTTGTTCGGGGTTTATTGGTCAATATCGGATTTTATATGCATTTTCGGTATGAAATGACTGGGAGTTGGATGCTAACAACGGCTATTTTGCCTTTAACGGTTTTTATAACAGGGTTCAGTCTTGGCATCGCATGGTTCAAAGATATCCCTGACACCAAAGGTGATGCGGTTTATAAATTCGGCACACTTGCCGTTACAAGTGGTCGGAAACGTGCTTTTATATGGGGTGTTATGGTCGTCTCGTTTGCGTATGCCTATATCATTTTTGCGGCCATTATAGGCCAACTTCCTGCAACGATGTATTTTATGGCTACGCATGGAGCTGCTTTGTCCGTGTTTCTTTGGCAAGCCAGTATGTTGGAGGTAGGCGATGATATGCAAGTCAAACGATTTTACCTGTTTTTCTGGGGTCTGTTTTTTATGGAATATTTGATTTACCCAATAGGGTTCTATTTACCTCAATAATGCGCTAATATGCTGAAAAAACATGTTATCTCAAAAGGACTGGACGATTATTTTACCGGGGTTTACAACGCCTATAAATACGTTGCAAAGTTCTTTAAACAAGCATTTCAAGGCCCATTTGAGTTTAGGGAAGTAGTCAGGCAGTGTTATGAAATAGGGTTTAAATCCTTGCCATTGATCACCCTCACGGGCTTTGTGGTAGGCATGGTTTTCACCAAACAATCGAGACCTTCTTTGGTCGCATTTGGGGCTACTTCCTGGCTGCCTTCTTTGATAGCGATCGCGATGATCAGGGCCTTGGCGCCCCTCGTGACGGCTTTGATCTCTGCGGGCAAGGTTGGCTCTAATATTGGGGCCGAGCTTGGCTCCATGCGGGTTACGGAACAAATTGACGCCATGGAAGTCTCTGCGGCCGACCCCTTTAAATTTCTGGTGGTAACCCGGGTTATTGCGACCACTATTTCGATTCCAATATTGGCCATGTATTGCACTTTTGTTGGCATGATGGGCTCTTTTCTGAATATTTATCAAAATGAAAAAACCAGCTTCCCCACATTCGTCTCTGAGGCATTTGCACAGGTCAGTTTTCTCGATATAGGCACTTCTATTGTAAAAGCCGTCACGTTTGGATTTACCATTGGCATGGTAGGCAGCTATAAAGGTTATCATGCTGAAAAAGGCACACAAGGGGTGGGCAAAGCCGCCAACGCCTCAGTAGTGGTTTCCATGTTCCTGATTTTTGTGGAGGAACTGATAATCGTACAAATAGCTAACTGGATCAGGTACTATTGAAACAATATGAAAGATAAAGCAATACAAATAGATAAAGGACAACCCGTAATATCCATGCGTGGATTGTACAAATCCTTTGGCGATTTGGAAGTGTTGCGTGGTATAGATCTGGAAGTTTTTAAAGGGGAAAACGTAGTGGTGCTCGGGCGCTCCGGCAGTGGTAAATCAGTGTTGATCAAGATCATTTCCGGGTTGCTGTTGCCAGACAAGGGAATCGTCAATGTATTGGGAAAAGAAGTAGGGAAATTAAACGAAAAAGAAATGCGCGAACTGCGCATGAAAATTGGATTCTCATTCCAAAGCAGTGCCTTGTACGACAGTATGAATGTGCGTGAGAACCTGGAATTCCCATTGATCCGAACGAAGAAGGAGATGACTAAAAAAGATATTGACCAGGTGGTGGAAGAAACCCTGGATGCGGTGGGCCTGTCCGATAAAATTGACCAGATGCCGGCAGACCTTTCGGGTGGTCAAAGAAAAAGGATCGGCATCGCCCGCACCTTAATGCTGAAACCGGAGATCATGTTGTACGATGAGCCTACCGCTGGCCTCGATCCAATTACATGTACCGAAATCAATAACCTGATCAATGAAGTACAAGAACGCTACAAGGCCAGTTCCATTATTATTACCCACGACCTGAGCTGTGCGAAAGCCACCGGCGACCGAATCGTGATGTTATTGGAGGGCAAGTTTGTCCGCCAGGGAAGCTTCGACGAAGTTTTCGATACGGACGATGAGCAGGCAAAAAATTTTTACAATTACAATTTTATACAATAATGACAAAGTCAGAACCAAATAAGCGCGCGATCATTGTAGGCCTGTTCATTGTCTTGGGCTTGGTTTTTCTCCTCGCGGGTATTCTCGCTATAGGCAATTTGCACAGCACTTTTGTCACTAAAATTCATGTGACCGCTATTTTCGAGGATGTCAATGGATTGCAGGCAGGGAACAATGTCTGGTTTTCGGGCGTAAAAATCGGGACGGTACACAAGCTGGGCTTTTACGGAAAAGCCCAGGTGAGGGTAGATGTAAAGATTGATGAGCAAGCGCAGCAGTATATCCGAAAAGATTCAAAGATGAAGATCAGCACCGATGGATTGATCGGCAACAAGATCATCATCATTTATGGAGGCACTGAATCGGCACAAGTTGTGGAAGAAGGTGACACCTTGGCTATCGAAAAAATAGGTTCCACAGAAGAGATGATGAGCGATTTGCGCGAGAACAACAAGAACCTGCTGGCGATCACCACGGATTTTAAAGCCATCAGTAAAAAACTGGTGGACGGCGAAGGGACGGTCGGGAAGCTATTGAAGGACGAAACGCTCTATAACACGTTGGGCGCTACGCTCGCTTCTCTGGAAAGGTCATCTGCACACGCTGAAAAACTTACGTCCTCCATCTCTGATTATGGTGTAAAACTCAACCAAAAAGGTTCGCTGGCCAACGACCTTGTTACGGATACCACCATATTCAAAGACGTACAAGCCTCTGTAAGACAATTAAAAAAACTTACCACAACCGCAGCCGAAGCAACGGATAATTTGAAAACCGCCAGTAGTAATGTAAGCATCGCTACCAGTAAATTGGACAACAAAAGCTCCCCCTTGGGCGTGTTGCTCTATGATGAAGCATCGGCGGCGCACCTCAAGGCAACGCTTAAAAACCTGGAAGGAGGCTCACAAAAATTGGATGAAGATTTACGTGCAGCACAGGACAATTTTTTACTGCGCCCTTATTTTAAGAAGAAAAGGAAAGCGGAGAAAGCGGCGAAGCAATAAGAATGTGGCCTAAATATTAAATATGCGCCATCCCGAATTTTGAGTTTAGAACGTCCCAGAGGGACGGAATCTTTGTAGAAAACAGATGAAAATGCGGGTTGGCGTGCCGTAGGTACGCTATCTGTGGTTTTTTAGATAGGTGCTGTGTGCGCCACCAAGCAAAATTCCATTTTTTTTTTAAAAAAGTGAATCTGCTTGAAGACAAAAAGATTTTTGGGTTCGAGATGGCTCGAACCAATAGTTCATTGACATAATTTTAGTAGTTTTGCCTTA
>JANMME010000659.1:0-1568 GCA_031373015.1 Saprospiraceae bacterium | reverse complement strand
CAGGCTCGAAGCGGGGAAGCTGTCGTTAGTGAGGGTGCGACTTGAAGTAGCACCCACACATTTTAACCTTTCCCACGTTTGGGCTTCTTTTTTTTGGAAAAATTAGATTTATTAAGGCGTTTGCAGCACCCCCGTAGCGCTCACCACATAGTTTTCGGGCAGGGTCAAGGTCACGTCAAACGAGCCGAATTCCGAGTAAAACTCGCCAATATCAAGGTAAGGCATGGCATGCCAGCCTTTGCGATCATACACCGCCGGTTTTGGATACCATTGCGTCATTTGATAACTGGTTTCTACATGGCCGAGGCGCGAAAAAGAGGCCGGGATCTTGAGCAGAAAAGGCGTGGCGATTCGAATACTGCCGCCAGGAGCGAGAGGTTGTGCCAGGGTCAGTATCGCGATATCAGGGTTTTTAGGGTCGTATCTCCAGGCAATTTTTTGGCCGTTTGCAAGGAAGTCGAGGTTTTTGTAGAAGCCTAGATCCTGCGGTTCCGCAAAATAAAACTTGCCGTCGCCGTCGCGGAGTTTTTGCTTGCAGAAGGCTGAACGGCGGTTTTTAAAGGCATTGCCCCATAGATGCACCCAGATTTCTGTCAGCGCGGCGGGCGAATTGTTGATGTATTCAAATTCGATATCTCCGTTTAGGGTTTGATTTACATCATCGAGCGTGGCGACGATGCGGTAGTTGACTTCTTGTTGGAAGTAGGGTTCGGGTACTTGGGCAAAACTGTAGATGGACTGCAGAAAAAAGAGGGTCGCAAGCAAGTGCTTCATATCAAAAGTTATGGCGTGAAAGGGCAAACTTACCAAACACCTACGACTATTTTACCAAACAAACTAGGCGTAACTAGGGTAAGATTCAAATGCTTTTTCCCGCAACGTGGAATAATTTGAAACACAAAAGGCACAAAAGGCCGTATGGTGCCACTTTTGTGTCCTTTTGTGCCTTTTGTGTTTCAAATTATGTCACATTATGTGATAAAACAGATACATTCCCCTAATGATTTTTAGTTGTTGCAACAGAGCGTATTATTAATGTTACATAATTCGGGGCGACTCATGGATTGCCATTTTTCCTCAGTCAACGCCAATGGGCTTTAGGGCGATGCCGCCCCATAAGTCCCCCGGCGTTCCAACGTGTAGGTCACAGGTCCCAGCCCTTTGTAGCGTTTTACAATAAAAAAATTGTCAAAATCATTGTCGTTGATGATAATAACCTCATTGTTGTTGCCCAGAAGCGCGTGTATCAATGCCGGCACCGTGTCGCTGTGGCCAACGATTAGCACACTGTGGTCTCCTACTGACCGCAATTGGTTGGCGAGGATTTGGATATCGGCATTTCTGTCGTATTCGGTGGTGGCAATACCCAGCGCTCTGGCGGTTGGGGCCGCAGTCAGCTGCGTTCGTAGATATTGGCTGACAAAAATTTGCCTCAGCCCTTTGTTTCGGAGAGAATCGCATAAGGCGATAGCCCGCATATTTCCCGCAGCAGTAAGCGCTTGGCCATTGGGCCCAGGTACATCGGCAACGCTGGTATCCTTTTCAGCGTGCCGGACGATGTAGTATCG
>JANMME010000654.1:0-5347 GCA_031373015.1 Saprospiraceae bacterium | reverse complement strand
GTGTCTCATCCGTGTCATCTGTGTTCCATCCTAACTAGTTACATTTTGCAGGAACGGTTTAATATGTCATCGTAGGTGCCAACTCGGCTGCTTGGGCGATCCAGCCTTCTACTTCCTTGAGACCAGGGGTGCGTCCGGCAGGGCCATCAGCGCTGTTCGCTTCGGTAAGTTTGGCGTGAAGATTTGCCGCGTTGCGCGTGCGGAGTTCCTTCACCGTATCTACACCACAGAGTTCGAGCAGGTGAGAAAAGTCTTCAGCAATGCCTTTGATGCGGAAAAGGTCAGCCATGTTTGCCCATTTGAGGATCAGGCCGTCAGCGATGCCCGTTTTGGCTGCCAGTTCTTCGCGACCTTTTTTAGAAGCAGCTAGTTCAAGGAATTCTTCGACTGTGGTAATGCCAAGTTTTTCCTTCAGGGTGGCGGAATAAGCCGGGCCGATGCCCTTGATTTCGATCAGTTTGTAAGCCATGAATAAGTTGAAAGGTTTGAGAAAGTTTTTGTTTTTTTCTTTTGCGGCTTATAAACGTAAGACGTAGAAAATGTAACAAAAATAAATTGCCACGCTGCTGCTATGAGCTGCGTGGCAAAACAGGAAAGGATAGGATTCAAGACACAAAGTGGTCTCTCAGGGCCATTAAAGGGCTTTTTTGACTGTCTCCGCTTGTTTGCGAAAGGTCACACCTTCTGGAGAATCAATATAAGCCTGAAGGTTTTGGCGGGCGCCTTCTTTATCTCCGATGCCTGCATAAGCGAGACCGAGATAGTAAAGTGCAGGTGTTTTCTTTTCATCCTGGCTTTGTGCCACGGGGGTAAGTGCCGCAACAGCCTCGGAGTATTGTTTGCTCATGACAAGCGAAACGCCCCAGTAAAAACGATAGACCATTTGATCTGCATTGGCTGTTACGACAGTTTGGAAAGCGGTAGAGGCTTCGCTGTATTTTTGGTCGTCGTACAGCCTGAAGGCTCTGATTACATTTTCTGGAACAGTCTGCGCTTCTTCGCCGAAGCTCTTGAATTTCATTTTATTGGGATACTCCTTTGCGTTGTCGGCCACGACAGACTGTATGCTAGGCGGCATTATAAAGAGGTAGGCCACAATTAAAAGTGCAACTGCGGCAGCGGCAGCGTAGGCATAACGGGGCAGCATAGAAACTTTTATAGCAGTGGTGGGAAAGGGCTTTTGAACGGCCGCCCTCCAAGCGGTGTTTTGGATGCCTTCAGCCAGCGAACGCGATTGGAAAGTTGCGGCCACCCGTTTTTGGAAAGCGAGTTCAGTGGCTACACTTGGGTTGGTGGAGGCCAGCGTTTTTAGTTCAGTTGCTTCTGCCGTATTAAGGGCATTGGCAAAATAGGATTCGATAAGATATTCGGCTCTGTTTTCCATTTTAGAGGAGCGAATGCGCGTTTGATGGATGAGTGATGTACTGAATTGCTTGTTTTCATTTTCGTAATTTATCGAGACATCTTTTGCGAAGTTGGCGTACTACTTCAGGGCTGGCATAGCCGAGCACATCGGCTATTTCCTGGCTATTCAGTCCTTTGCGGTAGGTTAGAGCGAGCAAGCTTCGGCAAGGTTCGCCGAGCGCGTCCACTTTGGCCCAGAGTTGCGCATCTTCTTGCTCTGCAATGATTTGCGCCTCTATACCGGGGTCAGTTTCTTGGGTGATCGGGAAGGCTTCGTCGCCGGGTAAGCCAATCCTGCCCTGTTTTCGGCGAAAGGCCTGAATGAGGTTTTTGCCGATACCGAAGAGGTAGGTGCACAAGGTGCCGACCAGTTCGGTGAGCCGCCCCGATTCGAGGTTGAGTATCATGATGATGACCGCATTTTGAAAAATATCGGCCAGATCCTGAGCGCTCGTTCGGGTGTTCTCTTTGCCCCATCCTATGAATTTCGGGCGGCATTTGTTATAAAGGCCAAGCGAAACGCCATTGGGGTTTTTGCGAAAATCGTCGAGTTCGTTTTGTTTACCGTTCATACATGTTGGGGGCAAAAGTAGAGCGGCGGGTTTGGTGCTTTATGGCGCTGGGAGAAAAAATGTGAACAATGTAGCTAAGATTTTTTCTGGAAAACACCTTATGCGCTATTAACCGCCTGTTTTAAGGGCTTGCCTAATGGGGCTTGACCGCCTATTGATTCTGATTACTGCCCTACCTTAAGTCCTTTTGCCACCCGATCCCAATCGAAGGCCGGGCCGATGTCCCATTTTCCAGTAGCTCGGAAATTGACGTGAGAGCAAATGCCCTTGAAATTCTGGGCTTCTGCCGAGGTGCCAAATACCTTGTAGCGCTTGTCGGGTGTCAGCAGGGTGCGTGGTATGTTGAAACGGGCCGTCAGGTAACGCAACAGCAGAATGAGCGAGTTGTACTGCGCATTGGTGAATTTGGCGTAATAAATCTCTTTTCGGTATAACGCAGGCAGTTTTTGGTAGTATGCCGTCTCGGCCTCGGTGCAGTAAACATCGTCTATTCCATACATCGTATGCAGCAAACCGCCCGCTTTTTTGCGCAAAAAACCGATGTTCGACAACTCGATGGGTATGCTGCGCTGGCTTCCGAAGGTGTTGCCACCCACCGCCCCTGGGCCAAGGTGGTAAGACCAGTATTTTGATTTCCAAAGGTTATAAATATGCCCCGAACGAGCAATAACAAAGGGTACGGATACTTCTGCACCACGGCGACTCAACTGGGCAATGTCGCCTTTCAAAAAGCCTGCTGTATAGTGCAGTACAATGCGTTCTTTGGGGTGCTCTTCGGCGAGGTAGTAAGAATCGTCGGGCACCTCCCTGTGGCAATCTACCAAGGTGATTTTACCACCAGCTTTGTCAGAAATGTTGACGGTTTCGTCGGTCAGGATAAATTTGGTGCCGCTGGAATCAATGGCCGATTGGCGAAAAGAGGATTCGTGTTGTGAGATGCTGCTGGCTTTCATAGAAGGAAGGTTGACAAAAGTTGATTAATTTATTAGAATCTGGCGACAATACCTGCGAGGAAATTCAATCCTACGGTAGGGTAGCGGTACCAACGTTCGCGTTTGTTGTTGAGCACGTTGTTGATGTCGAGGAATGCGCCCACATTTTTGGTGAAATAGTACGACCCACCAAGGCTAAGGTCTAACAACACTTTGCTTTTTACGGGGTCGCCTGCTTCGTTTAGGAAGGAGATTTTGTCAGCAGAATGGAGCGAGGCTTTGAGGCTTGCTTTGCCTTCCAGAAGGGTATACACTGCACCAAAATTCCCTTCGATTTCGGGCAAGCCCCGCACCCGGGTTTGAGGGGAGGCGTCGGTTGAATCAGATTCGAATACGTTTTGGCTAAGGGTACCTGTTATGGTCAAGTTCTTGATAGGCGAAAACTTGACCGTGCCTTGCAAATTGAAAATATTGACATCATCATAAACCACTTTAAAGCGTGTAATGCCTTCTGGGGTAAACAAGGTCTGGAAAAGCGCGAGATTTTTGGTTTTTGAATACCCAACTTGTCCGTTGTATTCAAGCCAGCCGAAACTTCCTTTCACGCCACCATAGTAATTGTCCCAGCGTGTATTGAGCAGTTTTGACTCCCGAATCTGGACAAAAGGATTGTATTCAGATAGGCTGCGGTAGGTGTTCTTGCGCAGGTCGCCCGTAATGCCGGCAAAGGCTTGGATACCATCGCCCCACACGCGCAAGGTTAGTTCGGCGTCGGGGAAAATGCTGAACTCGTCGCGGTTGTTCACGAAGTTGCCGCCGATCTTAAATTGCAGAAAGTCAAAATGCATCGTGAAAGATGGCTGCAAGTATATGTTGTTTAATTTCTGCGAAACCGTATCGTCAAATTTTGTCAAGTCTGGCCGGATGTTTACCCGAAGCGCATGTTTTTCGTTGAACCATTTGGTAGCGGAAAGGCCCATTTCGAAATGGGTTTCCTTGTTGGAATAAAAATCGGTCAGCAGGTAAAACTTTGGCGTGACCGCAAAATTCAAGTCCGTTTCCGTGCGCTGACTGTTGTAGAGCCGTGCACCGAAGTCAAAGATTTTAAAGTCCTGTTGGGTGCGTTCTGGCGAAAACTCTAAAGAATCGTGGTCATATCCGTAGAAATGCACCCGGTCGTAGGTATAGCCTAGATTAATTTGTGTGGCAAGGTTTTTCGGAAGGAAAATGTTGGTGCTGAGCAAACCTTCTGTCTTTTGGAATTTTTGGTTTTCAATGGCTTTGTCGGCACTCAGCTGGTGGTGTTTGAGCCACAGTTTTCCGTCGAATTTTTCCCCGGCCTTGAAAAAATAGCCACCTTCCCCATAAATCGAAGTGGGCACTCCTCCGCCCAGTTTCACAAAACCGTTGTAGGCATCTTCCTTGGGCGCAGATTTCAGACCGAGCGGACGGAGTTTGGGTGGGTCGTATTTGATGTTGGAGGGGTGGGGCGGTACGGAGTAGGTTTGCTTCTGGGTATTGGTATCCAGCGGAGGCAGGGTAGGGGGCACATTGATTTTATTGGCCTCCAAAAGTTGTGCGTCAAACGCTTTGACCACGGTTACGTTGTCGCCTTCGAGGTCTTTTTGAGCAAAAGCCGCTTGTGATACAGAAAAGAATACAAATGCGGCGAGCAGATATTTAGCTTTGAAAATCATTTTTCGTAGAGTGATGGGTGAAAGAATATCCAATGTCCAACAAGGAATGTCCAATGTCCATTTAAATGTCCAATATCCAACAAGGAATTTCCAATGTCCAAGGAAGCTTCGCGCTTGGCTAATCACATTGACCTTAAAACACTTAGTCAACAACTAACGCCAAGAGCAGGGCCTCCTTGGACATTGGAAATTCCTTGTTGGATATTGGACATTTTATTTAGTTTCCTTCGTCCAAATCCAGCAAGGTCTTGCCCTTGACGCCTTTTTCTGAAGCATTGTTCATGATCGGCTTGTTGCCGCTCAAACGGGCATATTTTTGGCGAGCGGAATCCATAATGCTCTTGTCTTCGCCTGTGTAATTTTCCAACACGCTTTCGAGTGCGGCTTGCGCCGAAACCTTGTCGCCCTGGTCAGCATACACGTCAGAGAGCAGGATAAGATTGCGGGCAATCCAGTCGTCGTAGCCCGCACTGCTCTTGTTGGCGTCGGTGACCATCTCTTCGGCATCCGCATATTTGCGTTGGCGGTAGAGGATTTGGGCAAGGTAATGATATGCCTCCGCCATGAGTTCAGTCGTGCTGTTTTCCGTCACGGATTGAAGTGCTGGATATGCCCGGGTGTAATCTCCCTTATCGTAGGCCATTTTGCCCGTGTAGACATTGGCAATGGCAAGTTGCTCCTGATTTGCGAGGCGCGACTGGTTGATTTTGTTCGCGTATTCAGCCACCGACACCGAATTGTT
>JANMME010000646.1:0-5700 GCA_031373015.1 Saprospiraceae bacterium | reverse complement strand
TCTATAATACTTGGTCGCTTTTTCACTTTGTGCAGACCTTGTAGGTTCTGTAAACCTACGAGGTCTACCACTCGAAAATTTTCAAGCATACAGTCATTCCACACGCGTGGTCATCAAAAGGCAAAGAAACGCAGGACGGCCGAGTGAACAGATTAGAGTTTGATTAAAATTCGTGCCGCCACGCGCTTTGTGCCACCTTGAATTTCAGCACAATAAGCGCCCGGAGGCAGGTCTTTCACACCTATCTCAAGCCGCTTTTCATTTTTAGTGTAAGACCTTTCAAAAACCGTTTCTCCTAAAACATTCAGTAAGCGCAGGCTGAATTTATCGGAAAAACCCTCCGGCAAAACCACGTTCAAAACCTCCTCAGCCGGGTTGGGAAAAAAATGGAAGCCCGCTGCCGACAACGCATTGTTCGTACCCGTGCCAATGATGTGTATGTTCTGTTGTGTCGTATTGCTGCAACCATAAGGCGTTGATACCGTGAGTTTTACTTCGTAGGTACCGGGCCCAGCGAATGGGTGCTGCACACTCTGCTGGTCGGCAAAAGTGCCGTCGTCAAAATCCCAAGTGTAGGTATAGCCTGGGTTTAAGGCGGCTTCAAATTGCCAGTTGAGTGCATTAAGCGGCGTGGCGGCGAAGTTGGCGTTCAGATCGGGCAGGTTTTGACCAAAAACGCCATCCAGCCACAGAAACCGATTGAATAGCCATCCCTTCATCTTCGCTACTTCTCCGGCATAAGTAGGCGGTAGAAAGCCCGGGTTGGGCCAAACGTATTTTCCTAAAATGGGCCAAAAAGCGAAATTTCGGCCTTGAGCTTCTTGCAATACCGCCGCCATGGAATCTATAACACCAAAAAAGTGGGTGTTTTTTAGGGTTGATGCACGCAAGGACTGCCAACGACAGGCGAGGTTTTGGGCATAAAGCGTGTCGGCCATCAATTTCTCCCACCAGAACGGTACTCCTGCATCTCCACAAACGTAATTGATGTCGAATGCAAATCCAGAGGTGTTGAAATTTTCGCAATAGTCTGCATTGTAAAAGGCGAGATCATAGTCCCAAGGCGGCCCCATGCGGATCTTGCCGCCCCGGTCGTCGCGGTCTTTGTAAAAAAACGTGCTGAGCCGGTAGCCGTCCACATTTTTACTTATCTCGTTGAGAATAAGGTAGTCAATAAACGTATTTTCTTCGCCAAATCTGCGCCAACCTATCTCAGGGTCTTGAAAATCAGGGCCATGCAACACTACCTCAAAACTGTCTACATAACTGCGGATGTAATTTTGCTGCGCGGGCTGGAGTTCATCCCAACGCGGGTAAGTGTGCTGGAAATAGGTATAAACATTGGGGCTGTTAGGCTGATTGAACTGCGAGTTCCAGCCCGGCGAATGGTTCCAGTCAATGCGGCAAATGTAACCACCCGTGAGGTCAACACCCGTTGTATCGGAGGCTTTGAGTTTGGCAACATTCACCCGGCTGCTGTCTCGACGGATATCCTCCGTGAGGCAGTAAACACCCTGATAGGTATTGTCCAGTACGACTTCGCAGAAGCGTGTGCGGGTAGCGTAATGGCCGAGTTGGCGGAAAGTTTCGTAAGCCAATGCGTTGCGCATCAGGGTTTTATCTGAAAAATTGGCGGTCAGCACAAAATCGCTCCCTTTGGGCAGATGGAGCAGTTTGATCTCCTTGTCATTACCTGCTGAATCGCGTACTTCAAAGTTATAGGGCTTTTTGGGCATCCCCTGCGAACTGTTGCCACGCAATTCAATCCCAATCGGCCCTGAATAGGCAAAATCAGTTTGGTCAAGATAGTTGCGCAGACCGGGGCCATTGTCAATTACCTCCAGTTGGGCCCCTAATTTCGGTTCGTTCATGATGGTTTGCCCCCCCGTGGTGATTTTCAAAATCGGCAAATTGCTAGACTCGAAGGGAAATGGTTTGCAAGGGTTGGGTCCAAAAGTGATGCTCCAATCAATCAAATTGCCTGCATCGGAAAAAGCGTAGGTGTCGAGGATGATCAATTGCCAAGTGCCGTTGGGATTTTGGCCGTTGTTCACCTGCCCCATATCGCCAAAAGGCCGAAACTCGCCCGTGAAAGGATACCAAACCTCAAAAAGGGAGGTGTTGGCATTGCCGCTCAGGCAAGTATTTACAAACCCGTCCGTGTCGCCGCCATAGCCCGACACGAGCGGCAAGGTCGTTCCATCGGGCGCCCGGAGTTGAATGGAAAGGTCTCCTACCCAGGGGTGTACCACGCTGAAGCATAAACGTTCGACTCCGAAATCATTGGCATTCAGCGCGTTGGGTAATGCACTGACCGGGATAGCAAACGAGATTGCGTTGCCGTCGTCCGGGATTGGCCCGCCGACGCCAGAGAAAGTTTGGGCAAAAAACAAGCTTGGCAAACCAAGCAAAAGAATAAAAAATCGAAGGCGAAAAGAGAACATGAATACAGATTTTGTGCGCAAGGTAGACAAAGATTTCTATGCGTTTTTGGACAGGATTTACAGGATGAACAGGATTGAGAGGGGTGTCGCGATCCTGTTTATCCTGTAAATCCTGTCAAAACCACAACCTGTAAACCGGGTACTTTCCCGACCTTTGCGCCATGCAAACTGTGCAATTTCAAGACCTCGGCCTGATGCGCTACCAAACCGCGTGGGATTATCAAACCGTGCTGCACCGACGTTTGGTGGAGAACAAATTGAATAACAGGGACTTGCCGCCCAAATCATACCCACAAGAGCACCAATTGCTGTTTGTAGAACATCCTCCCGTCTACACCCTCGGCAAAAGCGGCTCGATGGAAAACCTCCTGCTCTCGGAGGCGGAACTTGCGGAGCGTGGCATCGAGTTTTTTCCCATCAACCGGGGCGGCGACATTACGTTCCACGGACCCGGTCAAATTGTCGGCTACCCTATCCTGGATCTTGAGTGCTTTTTTACCGACGTACACCGCTATGTGCGCAACATCGAGGAGGTCATTATCCGCACGATTGCTGAATATGGGATTGAAGGGTTCAGGATCAAGGATTATACGGGCGTTTGGATCTTGGATGATGGACGTTGGACGTTGGACTCGGGGCCGTCCAGTTTCCAACAGTCGCCGTCTGCCGTCCAACGTCCATCATCCAACGTCCACCGAAAAATATGCGCCATCGGTGTCCATCTTTCCCGCTGGACAACCCTGCACGGCTGGGCGTTTAATGTGAATACCCCCTTGGAATACTTCAATAACATCATCCCCTGCGGCATTGATGATGCAGACAAAACCGTGACCTCACTCGCGCAATTGCTTGGGCATGAAGTGGATATGGAAGAAGTGAAAGGGAAATTGAAGCGACATTTTGGGGAGGTTTTTGAGTGCAAGGTGGTGGGGTGAATGATTGCCTTGCTACCAAAACCGGGAAAAACCAGGATGATTTTTCAAAAAACAGTTCACTGATTGTGTGAAAGATAAAACTTACATAACTTTGAAGTATGAATGATCCAATTGAAATCAAGGAATTAGCATACGAAAGGCTTGATGAAGCCGCAATTCTGTACCAGAACAATAAATTTGATGGTGCGTTTTATCTTGCAGGGTATAGCGCCGAGCTGATGCTAAAAGCAAAAATTTGTGAAAGATTAGGTATCCCAAACTTATTCAATGAAACTGATCGAAATTTAAACAATATTCCAGGCATTGGAGATATTCGTAAAGCAATGAAAACCCACAACCTTTTTGTTTTGCTTATCTTTAGTGGCTTAAAGGAGAAATTTGATGAAGAAAAAAGCAGAAACAGGTCTCTTTTTCGGGTCAGCTCGCTGCTTTTCGGCAATTGGGATGAAAATAGTAGGTACAAACCTTGTGGTTCAATGCAAAGAAGCGATGTAAATGATCTCATACTCTCACTTAAAGATTCAAACGGCCTTTTACCATGGATAGAAAAGAACTGACAAAAAAACTACAACCATTTCTCCAAGAATGTAAGTCAAGAGGGTATCCACTCCGCGATTTGTGTTTGGAAGAGGCTTATCCAGGTGTAGTTTCTACTTCATTTATTGTTCAGGTTGTGGCAGAATGGGTAGATGAATTAGGCTCATGCAGCCAAGCATTGGACATACTCACGGCTATCCTATGGGACACTGTTGATGAACAAACGCGTCGCCATATTTTTGCACTTTATATTCTTGATAATCAAGACTTGCTTCACTGTGCTTCCGATCCATTGCATGAGGATGCAGAGGCAACATTGGCCTAAAACTTCAGTTTAGTATTACATAAAGCGGTCTGCCATCATGAATGAAATGGCAGACCGCTTTTATTTAGCATGGAAGTTTTGAATGGTATTCAAACTGATTTTGGCGTCGAAAAATCAGAACTAACTACCTTCGCGCTTTATTCTAACAAAAAAATGCCATTGGCAATATTTTTGGAAACTCATATTTCCCTTTTCACAACATGGGTGACATACATACGCAAGACGACTGGAAACTCGAACAACAAGAATGGCTTGAAGCCCTCGAAGAAGTCATTGAAAGCCAGGGCAAAGCCCGCTCGGAGGAACTCTTTCTTGCCTTGCGCAAGATGCTCGCCCGACACGGCGCGGCCACGGGCGGCTCAGCGCTCAACACGCCCTACATGAACACCATCGCGCCTGAAGACCAGCCCGCTTACCCTGGCGACCTGGCCCTCGAAGAGCGCATCGAAAATATCATCCGTTGGAATGCCCAGGCGATGGTGCTGCAAGGCGCAGACAAAAATCTCGCGCTGGGTGGCCACATTGCTACCTACGCCGCTTGCGCCACCATGCTGGAGGTGCTCTTCAACCATTTTTTGCGCAAACGTTCTGCGGATTATGGAGGCGATCTGCTGATGTTCCAGGGCCACGCCTCACCGGGTATTTATGCCCGTGCCGTGATGGAAGGCCGATTGCCCGAACAAGCCATTGCCGACTTCCGGCAGGAGACTTTAGGAGGTGTTTCCAGCTACCCCCACCCGCGCCGGATGCCGCATTTCTGGCAGGCACCCACCGTGAGCATGGGTCTTGGGCCGATGACGGCTATTTACCAAGCCCGCTTTGCCAAATACTTGGAAAACAGGGGATTAAAGCCTGAGAACGGTGGTAAAATTTGGCATTTCATCGGCGACGGCGAGATTGACGAACCAGAAATCTATGGGACTATTGGCATGGCCAGCCGTGAAGATTTGAACAATCTTGTGTTCGTGATACACTGTAATTTGCAGCGCCTCGACGGCCCCGTACGCGGCAATGGAAAAATCATTCAAGAGGTGGAACGTCACTTTTTTGGGGCCAGTTGGGAAGTCATCAAAGTGGTGTGGGCAAGCGAGTGGGACGAACTGTTGGCAAAAGACGAGGAAGGACTTCTGCTTGCGCGTTTTGATAAAATGTTAGACGGCCATTTTCAGGAAATTGCCTCTGCGGGCGACGGTGCGTTTGTCCGCAAAATGCTAGTCGGCTTCAACACTGGGAAAGAAATCGTACAAGACGAACTCAGCGAGCGCATCGCCGCGCTTTTGGAAGGCTATTCTGACGAACAACTGAAGAGTATGCGGCGTGGCGGTCACGACGCAGCCAAAGTTTTTGCTGCTTACGACCGGGCAATGAAGTCAAACAAACCCGTTGCCATTATCATAAAAACAGTCAAAGGCTATGGCATGGGCAAGGCCGCCGAAGGCAAAAACAAGGCCCACCAGAC
>JANMME010000593.1:0-7605 GCA_031373015.1 Saprospiraceae bacterium | reverse complement strand
ACGGACGAGACACGGATTTGCACAAAAAATCCGTGTCTCGTCCGTGTCATCCGTGTTCCATCCTAACCAGTTGACATACAAAATAATACCTTCGCTCCATGCACACGCACAGTCTTTTCGAACTCAACGAGCATATCCGCCGGGTGCTCGCGCTCAATTTCCAGCAACCGCTCTGGATTGTGGCCGAGATTGCTCAAGTGGGCGAATCGCGTGGTCACCGGTACCTCGATTTGGTGCAAAAAGGCGAAGAAGGGGAGGTGATTGCCCAGGCCCAGGCAGCACTGTGGGCCTCTGAATTCCGACAAATCAATGCCCGATTCCCTTTGGGGGTCGCTTCCTTGCTCCGGGAAGGACTAGAATTGCGCATACAAGTGAGGCCGGAGTTTCATGAGCGCTATGGCTTCAAACTTCATATTACGGATATTGACCCGGCGCACACGTTTGGTCAACTCGACCTACTGCGGCGGGAAACCATCCAAACGCTTCGTCAGGAAGGGCTGTTTGACCTGAACCGCGCCTTGCCCCTGCCACTTGTGCTACAACGCGTCGCCGTGATCAGCAGCGAAGGCGCCGCGGGATTGCAGGACTTTCGGGAGCATCTGGAAAGCAATTCATTTGGGTATTATTTTGATTGTCAATTTTTTGCGGCAGCCGTTCAGGGTAAAAACGCAGAATCTGAAGTGATAGATGCTTTGGGAAAAATCGGCCTAGTGCGGGGAAAATTTGACTGCGTGGTAGTGGTGCGTGGCGGCGGCGCCCGGCTCGACTTGATGGCTTTTGACGGGCTCGCACTTTGCCAAGCGGCGGCAAAAACACCCCTGCCAATTATTGTCGGCATCGGACACGATGTGGATGAAACGGTACTTGATCTAGTAGCCCATACCTCGCTCAAAACGCCCACCGCCGTGGCCGATTTTCTGGTAAATCACAACCTGGTTTTTGAAGGAAACCTCCTAGAAGCGGCAAGTGATTTGGAGAGCCTGGCACAGAACATAATAAAATTTAAGCAATTAGAACTTGATCGTGCCGAAACGACGGTCCATTTTACAGCCCGCGAACAGATCCAGGAAGCAGTCCGTAAATTAGATTTTTTAGAGGAAAAACTTCCTGCGCTTGCTTTGCAAATCCTGCGCGACCAGGAACGCGAATTGGAAAAAATGGAGGCAATTTGCCTGAATCTTCATCCCGAAAACGTGCTTCGTCGGGGTTACAGCATTACCACAAAAAATGGCAAAGTCATAAGCTCAACTTCCGAAGTCGAATCCGGCGATGCATTGGAGACTCGCTTGTGGGAGGGCGTTGTGAAGTCGAAAGTGACTTAGTTGATTTCGTGTACATGAGAGGTCAAATTTAACCGCAGAGGCGCAGAGACGCAAAGAATTGATTTTAAGTACTCCGCGTCTTTGCGCCTCTGCGGTTAAACAACGTACACAATTATTTCCCAGAATATTCGACATTTGCCAGCCGCTCTGCCAAATGGGCAACATTACCCGGAAAACAACTTTTCCAAGCTTTCGTTTGAAGCAAAATCCCCGTAAAAGCCTGAATCCGCAACGATGAAATATAACTCTGCCTTTGCAGCCCTGTTCTTCTTTTTTAGTTTGAACGCAGTTTCTGCCCAATCGGTGGCCGAACTGGAATCTAAGTTCAACCGCTCGTCTTCCAAGAACGAGAAGATGAATTTTGCCTATCAAATTGCCGAAAAATCAATCGCGACCAATGCGAAAAAAGCCTCTGACTATGCTGTAAGAGCAAATTTGTTGGCCGTAGAGATCGGCGACAAACGCAAAGAGGCCGACGCGGCCATTATGGCTGCCGATGCCGAATATCGCCTTCGCAATTATAAAGAAGCGGCCGGGAGGTTCAACCGCGCTTGGAATACTGCCCGCAACTATGGTTTCCGCGACTTGGTGTTGACCAGCGCGGAAAAATTGCAGGACATTGCTTTGAAACAGAATGATTTGCGCGAGGCACTCAAGTGGAGCAGCGAGACGGTGAAATATCTCAAAGAGTCTGGCGGTGGCGCACGTGGCGGTGGCGAATCGCTGCGAAAACTTGAAAATCAACTGGCTTCTGCCGAGTCTGACAACCGCTCCTTGCGCCAACAACTGGCTTCTGTGACTGGACAGACTCAGATCCTGGAAAACACTTACCAGACCCAGCTCAAAGAAGTTGAGGAAAAAACCCAACTAGTTCTCTCAGAAAAAGATGTAGCACTGAGCCAAGCCTCCAAAAATATTCTCCGCGCCGATTCTGCGGTCCGCGTTAATTCCCTACGGCTTAAAAATCTGACGGAGGCGCAATTGATTGACTCCATTGTTAAAGCACAACAAGAGCGCGAGATTCAAATCAATAAAACCCAATTGGCGGAAGCGCAACTTGAAAAAGAGCAAATTGAAAACATAAGAAACGTGCTCGGGCTTGTGGTGGTTTTTGTGCTTTTCCTCGCGCTGCTTTTCTATGCGCGGTTTCGTGCGAAAAAGCGTACCGCCAACGAACTTTCTGAGAAAAACGCCCTTATCGAAGAAGAACAAAAACGATCCAACAACCTGCTGCTCAATATTTTGCCACCAGCCATTGCGCAAGAATTGAAGGCGCGTAACAAGGTAGCTGCCCGCAAATACGACCAAGCCACTGTTATGTTTGTGGACTTCAAAGGCTTCACTAACATCGCCGAAATGCTGAGCCCTGAGCGCTTGGTGGAAGAGCTTGACCTCTGTTTTTGCAATTTCGACAACATCATTAGCAAATACCGCATTGAAAAAATCAAGACGGTTGGGGATGCCTACATCTGCGCCTCCGGCCTCTCAGATATGAATGCCAGCCCTTCTGACATGGTAAAGGCAGCGCTCGAAATTCAGGATTTTCTGCTGGGTCTGAAGGCCGAACGCTTGAGCCAAGGGTTGCCACACTTCGATGCCCGCGTAGGCATCCACACTGGGCCTGTGGTGGCTGGCGTGGTGGGCGCGAAAAAGTTTGCCTACGATATTTGGGGCGACACGGTGAACACAGCAGCCCGCCTTGAAGAGCAATGCGAATCAGGCCGCGTCAATGTCAGCGAAGATGCCTATTGGCTCGCTAAATACGAGTTCGAGTGGCAGCACCGTGGCAAGATCGCTGCCAAAAACAAGGGCATGATGGATATGTATTACGTGACAGGATTGAAGCAGTATTGATGCGCCTCTTCGGACTCATCGGCTGGCCGCTTGGCCATTCTTTTTCAAAGAAATATTTTAGCGAAAAATTCAAGCGCGAAGGCATTTTGGATGCCCGGTTCGAGCTTTTCCCTTTGGAGCATATCGCTGATTTGCATGCACTGGTAGCGCAGAACCCTCATTTGCGCGGTCTGAGCGTCACCATTCCACACAAAGAAAGGGTCGTCCCATTCCTGCATGAATTAGATGAAACTGCCCGTGGAGTGGGGGCGGTGAATTGCATAAAGATTCTTGATAGTCAACGACTTGTCGGCTACAATACCGACGTGGTGGGCTTTGAAAAATCGCTTGTTCGCTGGCTCGGCACAACAGATATCAGGGGCTTAGAGGGCGTTATCCTTGGAACGGGTGGAGCATCAAAAGCCGTGGCTTATGTTCTGAAAAAACTTGGCATTTCTTTCAAATTTGTTTCCCGCAACCCTCGGAATGAAAACGAAATTATCTACGAAGATTTGGGTAAATCGGGTGCCAAACCCTCAACCCTCAACCCTCAACCCTCAACCATTTTTATCAACTGTACTCCCATGGGCACCTTCCCCCATGTAGAGGAAATACCCCCCGTACCACTAGATTTATTTAAACCGGGTATGTTTATCTACGATTTGATTTACAATCCCTCCGAAACACTACTTTTGTGCGAAGCCAAAGCCCGAGGCTGCACGGTGAAAAACGGTTTGGAAATGTTGGAATTGCAAGCCGAGGCCGCCTGGGAGATTTGGCGGAAAGACTTTTGACGGTTAACTTTTGACTGTTGACTGTTGACTGTTGACTGTTAACTATTGACTGTTGACCCCCACCTTCGCCCCTGCCCGCCAAGGCTCGGCAGGCGGGAAGGCTACGGCGGGTAAAAATGACCAATGACTTAATGACCTTTCTATATGACCACGCTCGACTTTTCTAATACAGAAATTGCGTTTGCCCACCTTTCGGACAAAGAATTGAAAAAAGCCGCTTGGCTGTTCAGTATGATGAACAAGCCCTGGCTCGTCAAGTACGGCTCGGCACTCGCGCTTTGGACGGTTGAAAACGGGATACCGTTCGCCGAGTGGGCCGTTAGAAAAACGGTTTTCCAACAGTTTGTAGGCGGTACCACGCTCCTGGACAGCCAGCCCAGCACCGAGAAGCTGGCGAAGTACAATGTGCTCACCATTCTTGACTATGGTGCAGAAGCAAAAGAAACGGAACTCGATTTCAACCATACGATGAGAGAGAATATCCGGGCCATTGATTTTGCATCTCGTTCGGTGAGAAGTATCCCAATCATTAGTACAAAAGTGACCGGCCTAATTCGCTTTGGACTTTTGGAGCGAATCCAATCCGCAGAAACACTTAATCGTGAGGAACTTAGCGAATATCGAAACGCACTCAAACGCTTGGATGCCATCTGCTACCACGCCTCGAAAAAGAACGTGTCCATCTTCATTGACGCAGAAGAAAGCTGGATTCAGGATTCCATTGACCACCTCGTGTGGCTTATGATGCGGCGCTACAACAAAGAGCGTGCGGTGGTGTACAACACCTTCCAATATTACCGTCACGACCGCCTCCAATTCCTCACCGAGAGTTACGACCGCTCCCGAAAAGAAGGCTTTTTACTCGGCGCAAAACTCGTGCGCGGCGCGTATATGGAAAAGGAACGCGCTCGTGCTCAAGAACTTAACTACGAAGACCCTATCAACCCCGACAAGGCTTCTACGGATGATCTTTATAATACGGCCCTTCGTTTTTGCATTGATCACATTGATACCATGGCTGTTTGTAATGCCAGCCACAACGCTGAAAGTGCCATGCTCCAGGTCGAGTTGATGGACAAAAAAGGCCTCCCGCACGATCACCCGAACACGCTTTTCAGCCAACTCTATGGCATGAGCGACAACGTGACTTTCAATCTCGCAAAAGCGGGATTCCGCGTGGCGAAATACCTTCCTTATGGCCAGGTGAAAGAGGTGATTCCGTATCTCATCCGCCGGGCGCAGGAGAATACTTCGGTGACGGGGGATGCGGGGAGAGAGCTGAAGTTGGTGAGGGAGGAGGTGAAGCGGCGGGGGATTTGATCGTTAATTTTTCTGTAGTAATCTGATTTAACGTGCCAATTCAAATTAGCGTTGGTCCAAGGGCAGCACAAAACCCCACTCTTCTAATTTCTCCTTGGCTTCTTTAGGAATGGCAAAACTGCCATGCTTCCAGGTACCATCAAGGTACAGGCAACTTTTACCTGTGTCTTTAAAGTGTATTTCAATCTTGCCGCCGTGCTGAAATTGACCTACTGTATCTGTGACTGGAGTATCCAATCGATCAAACCAAGAATTTGGTTGCCTCCGAATCCATTCACGAATCTGTTCGACAGCGACTCGGAGCGCTGGTCGGTAATGCTGATAAAAGTAGACCGGAGAGGCTTTGCGTAGGTGCTGGTTTTGCCAAACAAAATCTTGGTGGAGTTTTGCCAAACTTGCCTCATCATATACCATCTTGAGTGGCAAAGGCAAAAAAAAGCATCCTATTAATCCATTGTTGGCTCCTTCAAACACAGGTTCTTTTTCCATCTCGATCAGGTCTCTAGCATTACCCATCGTAGGATTACGCCAAAGTTTGAGCAATATCTTTTGGTGGTCGTTCGTGAACCAGCCGCCTGTGAATAGCCTATATTCTTCTTCGCTGTATGAAAGCAAATCGTTGATTGTTCCCCAACCTAAATGTGGGTTGTATGCATTGGGATGGCCATAAATTATATCCTCCCATTCATCTGCTTGGTCAACAGCAAGGATGAGATCATCCATTTCACGTGCGCGGTTGAGCGTAAGGTCGCGCCAAGCAAAACATTCGATATGTAGGAGTAAATTGGCGGGCATGGGCTCAAGTTTTGTTTTCCATTCGTTTTCGCTTTTGACGGACTATTTCTGCCATATCACGCTGCTCTTGGTCAAAGAATCCTTTGGGGTAGGCAGAAAGGTCGCCAGACTCGTTGATTGTGATTGGGTTGACCTTCACTTCATCATCGGCTTCATCTCGGTGGAAAAAGTTGATGACTACATCCTTTGGTGGAATTGTGCCATTCAACGCAGCTATCCGAATCCCATTGATGACGTGTTCGCTGTGCGTCTCCACCACTACCTGCACCCCCGCCGAAGCCACCTGCGCCAGAAACTGCCCGATGCGCGACTGACCCGCCGGGTGGAGGTGGGCTTCGGGGTTTTCCACGATGAACATCGTGTTGGGTAAGGCGAGCAAACCGCTCACTACTATCGGCAGAACGTATGAGATACCAAAGCCTACGTTGTGGGGGGAGCGATTATTAATGCGGGCAACGCTCTTATTGATTTCGTCAAGTTTGCGAGCATTGAGGTTAGTGCCGGGTATAATGTAGTTCATCCAGTCATTGACTTGAGCCCCAAGACTTGGATTTTCACTATTCCCAAACGAAATTGTCGGATCGACTTTAATACGATCATACAGGTTTGAAGAAAGTATCTGAACAGTGTACTCACCCTGCCAACCAGTATCATAGAGGTCATTGCCCCCCATATTATAAAACGGCCTCGGTCCAATCCGTTCAGCATTCAGGTAGCGAAATATTTCAGGGTGGCAAAGTGTAAAATCTTGAGATTCTAATTCTGACTCATTTTCTCTAAAAATGAGGTAACTCTCTGATTCAAAAGGCACTTCAAAGCTTAAACGATAAGATTGGTTGTTCTTATTTTCGATAGTGAAACAGATGTAAGAACTGCTTTCCCCATTCGTAACTATATCTTTTGTGGTGCCAAGTTGCATTAGAAAGGTATCATTTAAATTGACTTGAGACCGATAACTTGATCCAAAATTCTCAGAATATTTTTGGAAATCTCCCAATGGTTTCAAGGCTGAACGCATTAGCAGTAAAGCCTGAATTACACTTGATTTCCCTACAGAATTACCTCCGGCCAGCACAGTCAGATTAGCCAACGGAACCATAGTATCAGCAAAACATTTGAAACCCTCAATACGCAGGCTTTTGAGCCGGGCATCTTCTATAGGGCGCGGTTCTTCATTCATAACTATAGGAGGTGTTTTTGGATGAGTTCGGCGGTTTTGTCAAAAGCCAGATTCAGGTAAGGCAGGTCATTGGTTTTGAAACTCACGGCTTCGTAAAGTTTGGTATCTACTTCTAACTCTGCGGCTAGCCATTGTGCCATAGCTCCCTCGACAGCCTTTTGAGTTACCGCCTGAGGTTCCAATCCGCTCAGAGATACGGCCCAAGTAGTGAATAGGGACTTATTGATGAGTTGGCGGCGCGCACCAGGCAACAGGTCTGGAGCGAGGCATTTTCGGAAGGCAAATTGACCAAAAAGATGCCGGGCGTTGCGCATGGCCTGCTCGAAGTCGCGACGAATCAGGGCGTGGTTCTTTTCGCCGT
>JANMME010000578.1:0-9897 GCA_031373015.1 Saprospiraceae bacterium | reverse complement strand
CACGGCGAGTTTGCCTTCAGGTATGCGCACGAGTGTGTCGTGTGTGTCGAGTGCGATGACGTTGCCCTGCAGCGCATTGCCATTTTCATCTTTGGGGTATTCGGCATGCAGACTGGCCCAAGTCCCCAGATCGCTCCATCCGAATTCAGCAGGAAGGGTGTATACGTTCCGCGCTTTTTCCATGATGGCGAAATCCACCGAGATATTTGGGGTAGTCGGGTAGACCATGTTGATAAAAGCCTGTTCCTCAGTCGTATTATACACATCGCGGCCTTTTTCCAGAATGGAAAAAATTTCGGGCGCGAGGGTTTGGTAAGCATGTAGGATGCTGGAGGCCCGCCAAATGAAAATGCCTGCGTTCCAGAGGTAATCTCCAGAGGAGAGGAATTGATGTGCGGTGTCGAGGTCCGGTTTTTCGGCAAAACGCTTGACCTTGAAAATGCCCGGAGAGGCTTCTTTTTCCATCTGAATGTAACCGTATCCCGTGTCAGGGCGGGATGGCTGAATACCGAGCGTGAGCAGGGCATCGTTGGTTGCGGCGTAATCAAGCGCTGTTTGGATTTTTTCGAGAAACGCCTGTTCCTTCAACACGATGTGGTCGGAAGGGGCTATGACAAAATTGGCCTCCGTATCCAGGGCGGCAAGTTTGAACGCTGTCCATGCCACGCAAGGAGCGGTATTGTTGCGACTTGGTTCGCAGAGTATTTGATTGTCCGAGATTTCGGGGATTTGCTCGAGGATCAGGTCGCGATAAGCGGCATTGGTGACGATGAATATATGACTGGCCGGGCAAATCGGTAAAAACCGCTCAAAAGTGAGGCGCAGTAGGCTCTTGCCGATGCCGAGCATATCGAGGAATTGTTTGGGATAGGCTTCGCGGCTGCCGGGCCAAAAGCGGCTTCCGACTCCTCCGGCCATAATGGCAACGTATGTGTGATTCATTTTTATGGTTGATTTGTTTTTTGGTTGATTTGGTTATTTGAGTGCGAGGGGGCTCGCTTTACAATTTGCCCTTTACTTCTGCATAAACCGCCCGGATGCCCGCTTCCAAATCAATTTTGGCTTTCCAACCCAGTCCGTGCAATTTACTGACATCCATGAGTTTGCGGGGCGTTCCATCGGGTTTGCTGAGGTCGTGGCGAATCTCTCCGGTATAACCAACGATGCGCTGGACAAGTTGCGCCAGTTCCAAAATGGGAAGGTCTTCACCCGTGCCGATGTTGACGAACCCAGGCTCGTTGTAATGTTGCATCAGGAAGAAACAAGCGTCAGCCAGATCGTCCACATGAAGGAACTCGCGGCGCGGTGTGCCGGTGCCCCAAAGCGTGACGAAGGGCTCGTTGGCCGTTTTTGCCTCGTGGAATTTACGCAACAAGGCGGGCAGTACATGGCTGTTCTGTGGGTGGTAATTGTCGTTTGGGCCGTACAAATTGGTGGGCATTACACTCACAAAATTGCAGCCGTATTGCGCCCGGTAAGCGTCGCAAAGTTTGATGCCCGCGATTTTAGCAATGGCATAAGGCTCATTGGTCGGTTCCAAAAGTCCTGTCAGTAGCGCGTCTTCTTTTAAGGGCTGTGGCGCCAGTTTGGGGTAAATACACGAAGAACCAAGGAACATCAATTTCTCCACCCCCTGGCGGTAAGCGGCGTCCATGACATTGGCTTCGATCATTAGATTGTCGTACAAAAACTCGGCCCGGTAGGTATTGTTGGCGAGTATGCCGCCGACTTTCGCAGCAGCCAAAAATACATATCGGGGCTTTTCCCGTCGGAAAAACTCCTTGACTTCCAATTGATTGCGCAGATCCAATGCCCGGGAATCGGCAAGCGCAAAGTTTGTAAAACCCTCTGCCTGTAGTTTTCGGTGTATGGCCGAACCTACCATACCTCGATGACCAGCGATGTATATTTTGTCTTGTTTGTTCATTTTACGATTTTGGATTTACGATTTTGGATTTACGATTATTTTGACCCGAAAAAGGCTTGATTTTTTCCTTTTTCGGGTCGAAATAATCGCAAATCCAAAATCGTAAATCGTAAATGAATTTTACTCAAACTCATTTCTGATTTTGAACCCCCCCTGTTTCAAATACTCCTCGCGTTTGAAAAGTTGCAAATCGCTGGCTACCATTTCTGACACCAATTCCTGTAAAGTCCGCTTGGCTTCCCAGCCTAATTTCTCTTTCGCTTTGCTGGCATCCCCTACGAGCAGATCTACTTCAGCGGGCCGGAAATAGCGCGGGTCAATGGCGATGATTTCCTGGCCTGGTTTCAGGTTAGGACTAGCCGAACTTGCCACCCAACCCTTTTCTTCCACCCCGTTTCCCCGAAATTCCAGCTCCACACCGACTTCACGGAACGCCATCCGGCAAAACTCGCGCACTGCCGTCGTCTTGCCCGTGGCGATCACAAAGTCCTCGGCTACAGGCTGTTGCATCATAAGCCACATCGCCTCTACATAGTCGCGGGCATGACCCCAGTCGCGCTGGGCATCGAGGTTGCCGAGCCAAAGTTTGTCTTGCAGGCCCAGGGAAATCTTTGCAGCCGCACGGGTGATCTTGCGGGTCACGAAGGTCTCGCCACGCGTGGGGCTCTCGTGATTGAACAGGATGCCATTGCAGGCGAACATGCCGTAACTCTCGCGATAATTGACGGTGATCCAGTAAGCGTAGAGTTTCGCCACGCCATAAGGAGAGCGCGGATAGAAAGGAGTGCTTTCACGTTGTGGCGTCTCTTGCACCAGCCCGTAAAGTTCAGAAGTACTTGCCTGGTAGAACTTGGTTTTATCGCTCAGGCCCAGCAAGCGTATGGCCTCCAACAAACGCAAGGCTCCCACGGCATCGGCGTTGGCGGTGTACTCAGGTGTTTCAAAGCTGACCTGTACGTGGCTTTGAGCGCCGAGGTTGTACACCTCATCGGGCTGCACCTGTTGCATGATGCGGATAAGATTCGTTGAATCTGTTAGGTCGCCGTAATGGAGTATAAAACGTTGATTGTCAATGTGCGGGTCCTCGTAAAGGTGGTCTACCCGTTCGGTATTAAAAAGAGAAGACCGGCGTTTGATGCCATGGACTTCATAACCTTTTTTCAACAAAAGTTCGGCGAGATAGGCGCCGTCCTGGCCAGTGATGCCGGTGATGAGGGCTTTTTTCATAGTTGCGAAGCAGGACCGTTTGGTTTATTAGATAGGAGTGGCAAAGGTCAGGTTTTGTTTTTGATTTAAGAGAAAATGGAACACGGATGACGCGGATGAGACACGGATTTTTTGTTTGCTTCGCAAACTTTTTATTTGCCAAACATAAAAAATCCGTGTCTCATCCGTGTCATCCGTGTTCCATCTAAATCAAGTTATTCTGAAAAACAGTTGCTTGCAAAGTCTTGACAACCCATTCATGGGAAAGTGCCTGCTGAAGATTCGCCGCATGCCGGGCATGGTGCAAGTCGGTGGCCAAAAAATCGGCGAGGCCAAGCCCGAGGATGGTTTTTGCCGCAGATTGAACGGGCTTGCCATAGTAGCCCGTAAGCGATAACAGGTTGATTTGCAGGGCGCAACCCATTGCTTTCAGGTTTTCGTAATCGTCTGCAGTTCGGTAGTAGGGATAACGTTCCGGATGCGCGAGGATAGGGTGGTAGCCTTTCATTTGCAGGTCGAAAAGGATGTTGTGCAAGTTGCGGTAGGGCTGGTGGAACGACATTTCAACGAGCACCCGATTGCCGGGTAGGGTCAGCAACTGTTCGCCTTTCAGCATTCCAGCGAAATTTGGGTCTATATAGTACTCTGCGGCTGCGCCGAATTCAATATCTATGCCTAATTCATCCAATGCATCTTGTACCTCGTCTCTTTTTCGCAGGATCTGGTTTTTGGAGTTTGGGTAGATGTCCGCCATTACGTGCGGCGTGGTAAAAATCCGTTGAAAACCAAGTTGTTGTAGTTGTTGAATCAAGGCCAAAGAGGTCTCCAAATCCGGTGCGCCGTCGTCAATGCCGGGGAGGAGGTGCGAATGCAGATCGGCGCCCAGAATGGAGAAATCGGGTAAAGGGGAGGGAGGTGTTTTAAACAGATTGAACATGTTGATTTGTTGTGAGACCTATAAGGTTTCAAAAACCTTATAGGTCTTTAAGACCTCTGGCAACTCAGGCAAATCCTTAAACACCCGAAAATGCAAATCACTTTCTGGCTTAAAAATTACCCAGACAGTGAGCAAAACCAGCCGCAGGTCGGTCCAGAACGACAAATGTTGCTGATACCATATTTCTACCTGGCCTTTGTAAGGGGCTATGTGTTCTACATAAAAAGACCGAGGGTCGCGGCCCGGAACGGAAAGCAGGCGCTCTTCATCCCGAAAAATGATGCTCCCGATGCCTGTAATACCAGGCTTAACATTATAGATAACTTTCTGGACAGCAGACGGATAATCTTCGAAATCTACTTTCATTTGGGGCCGAGGCCCAACCAGGGTCATGTCGCCTGCAAGCAAGTTGAATAGTTGTGGCAGTTCGTTGATTTTGGTTTTTCGAAGGTATTTCCCGAGGATGGTGACGCGCGGGTCGTTGCGCAGGGTGAGGCTGCCTGTACCCATGTTGGGACTGTTTTTGAGCATGGTGGCGAACTTCAAGATTCGGAAGGTCTGCTTTCGGAAGCCGACCCGATTTTGACGGTAAAATACTTCCCCCTCGCCGGTGAGTCGCAAGGCGATGATGATGGGGATGAACAGGGGTGCAAGTAAGATTAGCGCAACCATTGCGGCTATTATGTCGAGCAGACGTTTGATTGAGAGATACACGCTGGAGTGGGGATTTGTGTCGTGTAGAAGTGACACTTTTTTAAAAAGTGTCACTTCTTGGCCCGCCGTCTTACATTTTCTGATCCAAGCCCTTCCCCGTTTCAATGTGCTGAAAATCAGGTACCAAGCGTTGCATGAATGCCACCAATTCCTCCTTGTTGACTTCTTCTTCTGCAAGAACGGCCTTCAATTCGAGCAGCATTTGAGATATAGTGAGGGGGTGACTTGAAGTCACCCCCTCACTATCCTGGGCACCGGTTTTCACCACCCCAATCGCCGAAAAACGATCCAAATCCAAAGTCTCCGTTTCTGTAAAAAATTCTTCAAGTGGCTTTTCACCAGAGGTGTCAGAAGCAAAATAATACACTGGCCAGGATTTGGAATCCTCCTTTAAAAGGGCCGCTTTCTCCCGCGCTTCCTGTTCGCTGGCACAGATATCCGCTTGAAAGCCAAGGGTTTCAAGCAAGGAGGTTGCAATGTCTGAGAAGTTGCGAACGTCGCGCTGCGCTTCTAGTTTCGGGAAAAAAATATCCCCCGATTCTCCCAGCACACAAGTCAGGAGACAGAGCTGCCCGGACTCTTCTGGTGACACGAAATACCGCTCTATGTTTTTAGGTGCCGAGAGCGGTTGGCGTTTCATCAACCGTTCCAAAAAGCCTGCTGGGAGACTGCCGTTGGAAAAGGCGACATTGGCAAAACGAGCTGTCGTAACCGGGAATTCTAAGGCGTAGGACAGGATCACTTGTTCCATCAATTTCTTGGATGCGCCCATTACATTTACTGGATTGGCTGCCTTGTCCGTACTCACACAGAAAAAGCGTTCGGGTTTGTGCGCCACCAAAAGATCAAGTAAATGTTTGGCTTTGAGCACGTTATTCGTCAGCATTGCCTCAATGGAATAGTGGTCTTTCTCGCTTCGGACGTGCTTATGCGCTGCGAAATTCGCCACAATTTCAAACGGCCCTTCGTGTCGGAGGATTTTTTCAAACACCGCATCACCAAAGTCAATCGGGTAAGTCAGGAATGTGGGCGGGATATTGTAGCCCAGGCTGCTACGAAGGTCGCGCACGAGTTCGGTGAGGCCGTTTTCATTGGTGTCCACCACAAAAAGCCGTGCTGGGTTGAACTTCAAAATCGCTTTCACAAAGGAAGCGCCGATGGTGCCCGCCCCGCCAATCACCAACACCGAGCGTCCGTGTATCCGGGCAGCCAATTCAGCATTGAATCTTTCCAAATCTGGTTTGAAAAGGCTTTCGGTGCGGCGGGTGACGTGCTGGGAAATGAATGAGCTGAGGTTGAACAAAGTGGTAATTGATTAGCGTTTTGCTGGGGATTTTGTGTTGCGCTTGTCATCCCCCCTTCCCCCCTTCCAAGGGGGATGCTCCGCGCCGGGTTACTTGGCAGTCTAAAACGTAGAAACGCATCTTCGATCAGAAAAAGGAAGGCTCCTAAGCAACTCGAGCCCAACTCCCCCTTTGAAGGGAGTAGGGGGGATGATAAGCAACACGAAATCCCAGGTCCACCACTCATCCCTCACCCATGGCCTCCAACACCGTTTTAATCACATAATCAATCTCCTCCTCCTTCAACCCATTATAGATCGGCAAAGAAATCTCCCCTTTGTACAGTTCGTAGGTGTTCGGATAGTCCTCCATGCGATATCCGAGGCTTCGGAATAAGGTCAGCATGGGCATCGGGATATAGTGAACGTTCACGCCAACACCGCGTTCGGAAATGTGCTGGATGATTGCGTCACGGTATGTTTCTGTTAACCCTTTTATTCTCAACATGTACAAATGGCAGGAAGACTGGCTTTCTTGTTCATCGCGCAAAATGGGCAAAATCGCCCAATCAAAAGCCTTAAATCCCGCCTGATACCGTTCGAGCATCTGCACTCTTTCCGGCAACAGTTCATCCTTGTATCGCCGGATTTGCGCCAAACCGATGGCAGCGCAGATATCGGGCATATTGATCTTCAGCCCTTGGACAATGATATCGTAACGCCATGAGCCTGGTTGGTTTTTTTCAAAGGCACTCTTGGTCTGTCCATTAAGCGCAAAGGCTTTCAGGAACTTGTATTCTGCCTCATGGTCGAAGGGGCGGGGTAGATGTAGGCAGATCGCGCCGCCTTCGCCCGTGGTCACGTTTTTGACAGAGTGAAAAGACAGCACGGTGGCATCGGCACAAATACCGCAATGTCGTCCCTTGTAATGCGCTCCAATCGAATGCGCCGCGTCGGCGAGCACCAAAATACGTCCCAATTTTTCCTGTTCCGGTGTTGTGGGTTGGAACATTGCCTTAACTTCAGGTTCGTACACCCATTCCATAATTGCATCATAATCAGCCATCCAGCCACCGATGTCCACCGGAATAATGACTTTCGTGCGGGGAGTAATGGCAGCCCGGATTTTGGCCGGATCAATCGTAAAATCATCTTTTACATCCACCATCACCACTTTCGCGCCGATATTGAGGGCGCACAAGGCCGTGGCCGAATAGGTATAAGCGGGGATAATGACCTCGTCGCCCGGGCCGACTCCAAACCAGCGCAGCATGAGCATCGCACCTGAGGTCCAGGAGTTCACGCAGAGCACGGCGGGCGACCCGGTGAGGATTCGAAGTTCCGCTTCCAGTTGAATTACTTTGGGTCCAGAGGTGAGCCAGCCGGTGTTGGTCAGGCAGTCGGTAACCTCGTCGATGACCTCGCGGTCAATAAGTGGTAGAGAGAACGGGATGGTCATTGGAAGGGCGGTAAAGCGCCACACACTAATTTTCTTCCAATATTTTATGGAGCAGTATGGCGATCACATCAAGGTCGATCTCCAACACGTCAGATACGACGTTTGGCTCAAATCCTTTACGAAGCATCCGTTCGGCATCTTCAAGGCGACCCTGTTCTATGCCTTTCTCTATGCCTTTCTCTATGCCTTGCTCTATACCTTGTTCGATGCCTTGCTCAACGCCTTCGGCGATACCACGTTGGAAAAAAGGGTCTTTACGTTCGTCAATGAGTTCAGAGATATTTAGCATGATTTGTTCGAAAATTTGCTGCAAGTTATGGAGGTTCGACAAAATATGCAACTGTTCAACGTGGCGACGGAAATCTAAGATACTGGGAGTTGACTGTTTTACATGGTTGACAATCTCTTCCATGACTGAATGCGGAGGCTTCCCGTCAAAACCCGCAAGAATTCCCAGCAACATCACCTCAGGTATGCCAGTCGCCAAGAATTTTTTATAACTGATGTCCTTTACCCATACCAAACGGAAGGAATACTCCAATCCTGATTTTTTCAAATTACTGGGCATCTTGGGCTTTGATTTTCCAATAAAGAAAACAGTCTGAATCAAATCCCAGTCGGGATAGTCGCTTAAAATTAAGGCTGAATACAGGTACTCTCGAAACACCATGCGTGGGTCATCTTTCGCCTGCACTTCCGTGTGCGCGATGGTGCGTAGTTGCCCTAATGAATAAAGGGTACCGATAAAGTCTGCCTTTCGTTCTACTGTCCGTTGCAACTCCAAGTGGATAGGCTCAAAGTTCCCTGCCGGAAGGCCAAGTATCTCAGTCATCAGCACTGGGAGTGTACGCCGTAAGGCTTCCTTAATCACCTTGTCATAGTGACTGGAGCCAGTGGGCGTTTGTTTTGAGTTGATTTTTTTCATAAATGCAATGCGAAGCGAAGATACAATCTCGAATAAAATTAAAAGGTAAGTAATCCGTCAATGTTCAAATACATCTCCCCGCTTTCCGGGCAAACAGCATCACCTTTTTCATCCACTTCCAGCCGATGCCCCAGCCTGCTCACCCAGCCAATCTGCCTCGCAGGCACGCCCGCCACCAGTGCGAAATCCGGTACATCCTTCGCGACCACCGCCCCTGCGCCGATCATACAATAGCGTCCGAGGGTGATGCCGCAAAGGATGGTGGCATTGGCGCCGATGCTTGCGCCCTGCTTCACGAGGGTAGGGCGGAATTCGCTTTTGCGTTCCACAAAACTGCGCGGGTTGATGACGTTGGTGAACACCATACTTGGCCCGAGGAACACGTCGTCCTCGCAGGTCACGCCCGTGTAGATCGAGACGTTGTTCTGCACTTTGACGCCGTTGCCTAGGATTACGCCGTTGGCTACAAACACGTTTTGACCGAGCACGCAGTTTTCGCCAATTATGCTTTGAGCCGACACGTGGCAGAAATGCCAAATGCGGGTATTGTCGCCGATTTGGGCGCCGGGGTCAAGGATGGAACTTGGGTGAGCGTAATAAGACATGTTAATTCTTTATTTTCGAGCAAATCCGTATGCTACATATCGCCAATCTGGTGGGATGAGGGTGAATAGTGTGTCCATTTTTGCAGCGGATGTTTTCAACCATTCGGGCCTTGGTACAAACGCTGCGAAAAAACCTGTGGTATGGATCTCTTTAGCCCCAAAAACGGAAAGCCATTCTTCTAATTCGTTGATTTTCATATATCTCCATGATTTGCCCCAAGGTACAATGGCGCGTCGGGCCAAACGATGCAAGGCACTTCCTCTCAAATTTTCCGCAAAAAAAAGCACCCCGTTAGGTTTAAGTACACGGTAGATTTCTTCTATGGCTCGCTGCTGGTTTTTCGCATGGCCATTCCGCCCAACAGCCCCAAGGACGGACTTAAACACCACAAAATCAAATGAATTGTTGGGATAAGGGATCTTTGTTGCATCCAACGTTGCATATTGGATGAGGTGGCTTACCCCATTTTCAACATGCAACGACAAGGCCTTTTCCGAGGCGGCATTCAAATCGCTGCACACCATATTTGCCCCGTATTGCTTGGCGAAAAAAAGACTGAGCCCGCCGTTGTGGGCGCCAATTTCAAGGCCGTTTTGGAGCGGAACAGATTGCTCGGAAATGGTTTTTTCCCAAAAATGCAAGGCGCGCGACCATGTAGGGATGTCCCATTCGAGTATGTCTTTGTGTGTCATGGAGTGTAGGGGTTGTGCAAAAAGTCGAAAGATGCAAAACCTCGATTTTTACACCAAATCTTGTTCTGTCTTCGCGAAATGCAACTTCCCGAAAGTTTAAAACTTTCGGGAAGTTCGGCGTTACAACAAATTAAATTTTTCGCCCCAGT
>JANMME010000556.1:0-5104 GCA_031373015.1 Saprospiraceae bacterium | reverse complement strand
ACATGAACGTGCGGAGGTTCATTTTTTACTCCACGGTAACCGACTTCGCCAGATTCCTCGGCTGGTCCACGTCGCAGTCACGCATGACGGCGATATAGTAATCCAATAACTGCAAAGGTATGACAGAAAGCAATGGCGTAAACGGTTCTTCTGTCTCTGGTATTTCAATGGTATGGTCGGCGAGTTTTTTTATGATCTCGTCGCCCTCGGTCACCACCGCCACCACCACGCCTTTGCGGGCTTTCACTTCTTGAATATTGCTCACCACTTTTTCGTAGGCGCTTTTATTGGTTGCAATAACGAACACCGGCATATTTTCGTCTATGAGCGCAATAGGGCCGTGTTTCATTTCAGCTGCCGGGTAGCCCTCTGCATGGATGTAACTGATTTCCTTGAGTTTCAGAGCGCCTTCTAGTGCAACGGGGAAATTGTAGCCTCTGCCCAGATAGAGTGCATTGGTGGCGTCTTTGAACTCGCCTGCGATGTACTCCACCTGTTTTTGGCATTTTCGGAGCAGTTCATCGGCTTTTTGCGGGATCAAAGAAAGCTCCTGAACAAGTTTTTGATACTGCGATTTGGGCAGGAAACCGCGTTCGTAGCCCAAAATCAAAGCCATCATGCTGAGCATGGTGACTTGCCCGGTGAATGCCTTGGTGGAGGCTACTCCAATTTCTGGTCCGACGTGGATGTAGGAACCGCTGTGTGTAAGCCGTGCGATGGACGAACCCACCACGTTGACGATGCCGTAAGTAAGCGCTCCGCCCTGTTTTGCCATCTCAAGGGCCGCAAAGGTGTCGGCCGTTTCGCCTGATTGGCTGATGGCAAGCACAATGTCATTGGCGCGCACCACCGGGTTGCGATAACGGAATTCTGAGGCATATTCCACTTCCACGGGCAGCCGGGCCAGGTCTTCGATCAAATATTCGGCAATCATGCCCGCGTGCCAGGAGGTGCCGCAGCCCAAAATAATCATGCGTTCGGCGTTCACGAGCCGCTTGAGGTGCTCGTCCATGCCGCCCAGTTTCACCCAGCCCTCATCGGCATTCATGCGACCACGCATACATTCGGCGATGGTGGTAGGTTGCTCAAATATTTCTTTGAGCATGAAATGGTCGTAACCGCCCTTTTCCAATTGCTCTATTTCAATCTCAATTTGATGCACAGTATGCGTGGCGACTTCATTGCGCAGGGTTTTGATGCTCAATTCCTGCCCAAGGGCACAAGTGGCCACTTGTTCATCTTCGAGGTAGACCACGTTTTTAGTGTGTTCCACGATTGGGGTAGCATCCGAACCAATTAAAAACTCACCTTTCCCGATACCGATGACCAAAGGGCTGGACCTGCGGGCCGCCACGATCTTGTTTGGGTCATCGCGATCCATGACGACAATGGCATAAGCCCCGTGTACTTGCGTAAGCGCTTGGCGCACCGCTTCTTCCAGCGAGAGATTTTCCCTTTTTTGAACTTCTTCAATGAGGTTCACCAGCACTTCGGTATCTGTTTCGCTTTTGAAGGTATAGCCATGACGAAGCAGTGCGCTCTTGAGCACCGAATAGTTTTCGATGATGCCGTTGTGGATAAGGACAAGGCGGCCACTCGTACTCGTGTGCGGGTGAGCGTTGGTATCGTCGGGCTTCCCGTGGGTAGCCCAGCGTGTGTGGCCCATGCCAACATTTCCGCTGGTGTCTTTGTCTTTTACAAATGCCACAAGTTCGGCCACCTTTCCCTTTTTCTTGTACACCCGCAGCGAGCCATTCTGCAGGGCAACACCTGCGCTGTCGTAGCCACGGTATTCAAGCCGGGTGAGGCCTTTTATCAAGATGGGATAAGCCTTTTTAGGGCCAATGTAACCAACGATTCCGCACATGATATGGAGTGATGAAGTGATGGAGTGATGGAGTGATTCGCGTTATCGCTTCATCACTCTATCACTTCATCACTTGATTTTGGTGTATTTCAGTTCCAATTTGGCAGGGAAGCTCAAACTTTTGGGGCCATAAAGCACGGCGCGCCCTGCGGTTCGGCTGCGTGGGTAAACACCAAGATAGACCGTTCGGTTTTTGGTATCGGTACTTCTGTCGTCGTCTACAATATGCTGAAACACTTCACTGAGCGTGAGCCTGTAGCGAGTTACCATAGTGCCATTGTCCACGAATTTTTTCGGCGTTCCGCCAAAACTGGAAAAGCCCCCTGTGAGGTTGCTGCCAAAAGAATAGGCCACATCACTGGTGAGCACAAAAATCGAATCACCTTGCAACTGGGTAAAAAACAGCTGGCTGGCTGGCGTCAGCGTGGCATGGTTGTCGGCTACGGTGAGCACGAGTTGAGCCTGGTTTACTGCGATGCTGTCGAGGTATTGGGCGTTGGGGAATTCTACTTTCACCCGTACGCCTTGCATTCCCTGTACATAAAGTTTTTCATCGGCATATTGCTGGCCGATCAGTTGTCCGGCGGGGCTTCCACCAAAGTCGTGGTCAAAGTGGGTAAATTTGTTCGCGCCTTTAAAAAAGAAGTCAAAATTCTTGGCCGTGGTGTCTGATTTGACGTGGTAAAAAAGTCGCATGCGGCTCAACGAACTGTTGTTCAGATCGAAAGCCAGCATGGCGCCGGGCGCAGCTCCTCCTGACGACGACTCAATTTTCAAGCCTCGCAGGATTTTGAAAAACAGTGAATCAACGGAATAGGAAGCACTGTCCAGGTTGAAAAGGTATTGACCAAATTCAGGCTTAATCGCAACCCTTAGAAAGGGGCCTTTGATGCCTTCAAAAAGGCTGTCCCGTTTGTTGGGTTTTGGCAAAAAGTTCTCTACCCGTCCGATTTCATCCGCATCGTTGGTTGGCAGGGAGTTGACAGAGTAATAATCCTTGGAATAGTTTACGAACTGGCCATCGGCTACGCGCAGTATGCGCAAGGTTTGTGGCTGTGTTGTGTCGCCATAAAAACCCGAAGCAGCATAACGCAAATAAAGGACAATGCTGTCGAATGCCTGCGCTGCCGTGTCGAAATTTGGGTTCAAGGTTTGGCCCAGCATCAGCGCGTAGATTTCTGAGGAGGATTTGCCGAACTCAGGGTCGTTCAGCTCACCGCACAGAAAATACTCTGCGGTGGAACTTCGGTCAGAGGTCAAGGAGCTGTCTTCGCGTTCTATGGTACAGCGAACTTCAACTGTATCGGTGAAAACATACTTGCCGTTAATGTCTTCGTCAATCAAATCAATGCCCAAGGAGCTTGGTTTTTTGCAGCCGACCCAAAGTGCAAGGACGGCCAACAGGATACCGACCAGGGCCGGGAGTTTTTGCTTCATGTTTGTGGTCATGTGTGAATGTGGATTTGGGGGTTTGGGGGTTCTGGGTTCGGGGAGCCAAGCTCAGGTGCTCAAACCCCCAGAACCCCCAAACCCCCAAACCCCAGTTACGCTGTCACTCCCTCTGTCAAGCTCTTGAGAAATTCAAGATAGCCCGGAATTGCTTCTTCGGCGGGTTGCCAAGGGAGTACGGGTTTGTCGCCCGCTACTGACAGATATGGAACGCTGGTGTCGAGTGATTCGCTGCCGATGATTACTGCGTCGGCGTAGTGCGCCGCGCCTTTATGCATCGAAATGCCATCGCCATCGCGGTAAGGCTCTAGGTGTTTTTTCGTCAGGTTGTTGATGGCCGCTTTTTGAAAAAAGCGCTCGCCACCTTCGTGCTCGTGCGGTGTGTCGTAGGCACCATAGATAATTTGTGCATTGGCAAAAATCGGCTCTGTTTTGTAAGCCGTACGGAGGTAAAGTGGCAGGAGGCTTGTCATCCATCCCTGGCACATGATATAATCTGGTGGCCAGCCAAATTTTTTCACCGTCTCAATGGCACCTTTGCAGAAGAACGCTGCACGATCCGCATTGTCTTCAAAGGGCTGGCCTTTATCGTCTTCAAACACCATCTTGCGCTTGAAGAACTCTTCATTGTCAAGGAAATAAACCTGTAGTCGCGAGCCAGGCAGCGAAGCCACTTTGATGAGCAGTGGGTAATCGTCGTCGTCCACGATAATGTTCATCCCGCTGAGGCGCACCACCTCGTGTAGCCGGTGGCGGCGTTCGTTCACCACGCCGAAGCGGGGCATGAGGATGCGTAGTTCATAACCTTGGTCTGCAAAAAATTTGGGAAGTTTCCCAACGAGTTCAGAAATGTCGGTGCCCTCGGTGTAGGGTGCGAGTTCTTGTGTGATCAGGAGCAGTCGCTTGTTTTCCATGTGTCAATAAACCAGACTTGAATAGGTGTGTGTAAAGCACGATTTTATTACGAAACCGGAGTTCGAGCAGAGCACGCGGGTGTTTTAAGATATTCGGATATTGAGATATTCAGTTTGGAAACAGCATGATTAACACCTTTCTTCGGCACTAAAGCAATATCTCAATATCCTAATATCTCAACCAGCCCCGCGAAATTCGGGTGCAAAAGTATAAAAAAAAGCAGGTTTTTTTTCCAAAGAGTTTGCGCAAAATATTTTGAAGTGATTAATCTTCCTGTTTTCGCTCCAAAACCCGGAATGTGTAAGCCCATTCATTCTTCTCATCGGGCTGATGCGCTTCGCGCCAAATTTCAATCCATTCCGCAGGGTCAGTTTCGGGGAAGAAAACATCGCCTGCTACCTCCACGTCCACTTCGGTGAGGTAAATCCTGTCCCACAACTCGGCGGTTTCCCGGTAAATTTCGCCGCCCCCTATGACAAAAACCTCTTCTTCGCCCCCGTCAAAGGCAATGCCAAGCGCCTCCTCGACCGAATGCGCTACCAGCACGCCCTCTGCCGTAAAAAACGGGTCGCGGGTCACCACGATATTGGTGCGTTTCGGGAGCGGGCGGCCAATGCTGTGGAAGCAGTTGCGGCCCATAATGAGATGGTGCTCCAGTGTGGTTTTCTTGAAATAGGATAAATCGGCGGGCAAGTACCAGGGGATCTGGTTGTCTTTCCCGATCACGTTGTTTTTGGCCGTGGCGACTATGGCGGAGACGATCATTTTTTTAAGTGGTAAGTGGTAAGTGGTAAGTTTTGGGAAGGGACTGTGTCTTAAAAAAATCCCGCCGCACTTGGCAAATGACAAGCGCGGCGGGAGGGTAAAATTGTG
>JANMME010000546.1:0-7269 GCA_031373015.1 Saprospiraceae bacterium | reverse complement strand
GGCCCGGCATCCACTATGGGTTGCCCTGATCGCGATGGAGACGGTGTGGCGGACAAAGACGATGCCTGCCCAGATAAGCGCGGCGATTCGGCCCACAAAGGCTGTCCTGATACGGATGGAGACGGCATTTTTGACGATATTGACCGCTGCCCCGACAAGCCAGGAGTAACCTCACTCCGCGGCTGTCCAGAAATCAAAAAAGAGGACAAAGCCAGACTCGAACGTGCGGTCAAACTCGTTCAGTTTGAAACCGGCAAGGCTGTGTTGCTGAAAAAATCATATTCTGTGCTCGACGAAGTGGTAAAGGTGATGAATACCTACCCGGAGTACAGCCTCAATATTAGCGGCCACACAGACAATGTTGGTGGAACAGAGATGAATCATGATCTCTCCCATCGCCGTGCCAAGACTTGCTATGATTACCTTGTAAGCAAAGGCGTTGCGGCCAATCGAATGGCTTCCGAAGGCTTTGGCGAAACCAAACCTGTTGCCGACAACAAAACGGCTGCTGGTCGTGAGCAAAACCGTCGCGTGGAGTTTGAGTTGTATGTGAAGTAAAACTTCGTGGCGCGATTCGCGCTAATTTGGAATAAAAATCGCCCGTCGTGCTTTGTGTGCGACGGGCGATTTTGTTTTCAAGACTAATTTCTGAAGCGGATTTATATCTTTATGAATTTGCCGTATCCCAAAAGGTCGCCGGAGTAAATTGCTCTGTAAAAATAAGTTCCACTAGGCCAATGCCCACAAAACATATTAGGAGACAAAGGATTCAGCAGATATTCTTGCCAGAAAACTCCGTCACTTCGCCAAAATTGCAATCGTATCTGCGCTGTTTGTGCATCAGGAGGCAATGATTGAACAAGAAGCGATATTTCATTAACACCAGGGTTAGGGAAAATTTGCGCAGTACCCATTTTGTTAGGGTTGTTCGGTTCGTTTAAGGCCGATGTGACAATCGGTGTCACCGTATGAAACGTTGTGTTTGTCAACACAGCTTCATTGAAATCGAATAGGATGCCTGCCTGATTTAAGATCACGGTGTTTTGCGCCAAGTTTGGCAATTGAGCAATGCGGAAATTGACAAAGCCATGGGATGCCGCCTCGTTTAAATTGCTGTCGGGGAGGAGAATGTCGTTGAACACTATTTCCAAAACCCCATTTCGGATATTGTAGTCATACGGATGGCTTGCTGCTCCTAATATTAAGGTAGCGTGTTCTAGAAAAGGCGATAGTGTGTCACGAATGACAACGGTAAATGCAGTGTCAGTGCCGGTATTCTGAAATCGGACGTGATATTCCAATGCTGTATTTGGTCGTATGTCATGTTTTGAACCTGTTCCTAAAGGATATCCGATTTTATCGTTTGGATCCCAGGAGCCTATCACTTGGCGACAATCGCGCTCTGCTGTATTTTCAACATCGTCTGTAGCAAATTGCAGCATACCCGCATTTGTAAATGTGCCATTGCAAGCGTCTATAGTTGCGCTTGGATGGGATGGTCTTGGAAAGTAGTTTTCTTGTTCTAACTCAGCATGCCAAACTTCAGGTCCAGCCTCAAATCTGAAAGCACGCTCTTCGCCAGCTGCGAGGAGGATGGAGCTTTGCCAAAAAGGATCCGAACCCCGCGTCACAACAAAAGTTTTTTGCTCCGCCATATTGCCTGAGCCAATATTGCGTACGATAAACTCAATGGAATCCCCGTCACAATTGCCTGCGACTTCTAAAGCGGCTCCTGACCATAAAGGGTTGGTTGGTATGCAGTTGGTGTCAGGATAAATTTTGGCTGAAACACAAAGCACCTGGCCATTTTGAACATTGTCACAGCCCACTTGAACGGTCATCATAAAACTGCCACATTGTAACGGTGCTACATCGCCTATCTGGAAACGATATGTGTTGGCCATTATCAGTGTAGGCGAGATGGTCGCTGAAATGTAGGCTATTTCTGAAGGAAGAAAAACATCCACATAAGCGTCTTCGGCGGTTATGGTTCCATTGTTGCAATAAGTGACCGTGTAAATAGTGGTGGAACAGCGCCGCAATAAGCTGGTGCTAATATCAATGCTCATGTCTGGGCAATCCACTTCGGAATGGATCGGGTAGTCCAATTGTGCACTCCCGTTGAAAGCGTCGAAATCAACGGTGTAGTTCCCTTGGCAAGATTTCCAGTATTCGGGGTTTATTTCTGCGCTAACCTCAAAGTGACCTGTGTCAACACTTAACTCATAGTTGCCTTCTGCGTCGGTAGGGAGCGTAATAATGTCGTCGCCTTTACGGATACTCATATGCCGGTGGGGTATTGCTACATCCAAGCCAGGGTTAAAGTTGCAGTCTTTTTCAAGGTCAATAAAAAGTCGCCCTTTTAGCAAGTTGTTGTTCAATACACCTCCAGTATTCGTTCGGAAGACCCAACCATTCCAATTATTGTCAACCGCTTCAACCCTTCCTGCACCAACGATTCCGCCTTCGGGAGATAAAGCCAAATCGTCTAAGAATTCTCGCCGGAATAGTTGGCCGTAGGTGTGCTCTGTGAGCAGATTTCCATTGGCATTAAATCGGGCAATGATGCCGCCAGCGTTTGTCACTTCAGAAACCCAGCCTGCCACGTATATGTCATTGTTTGGGGCAACCACCACTTGCGAATAAACTTCCTCACTGGCATCTGGCCCATCGTGGTGTTCCCATAACAGGGTTCCATCTGCGTCAGCACACATCAAAAACGGATCAAAATCAAGTATAGGTTCTTGGATAAAATTACCGCAAACTGCCCATGAGCCATTGGGCATGGCACTTATGGCAAATCTTTGCCCCCGATATGGATAAGTTTTTTGCCATATCATGGTGGCATCTTGCGACAACAATGCAATAGAAACATTGCCACTTGATCCCCCCGTAATAGCGATATTGCCATTTGACGCGATTGCCAAGCCATCGGCCGAATTGTCGATATTTTTCAACCAAACTTGAGTACCGTTTGGCTTTACCTTTAATAAGAACGACTTTGTTTCGTCAAAACCAGCAATCAGGACATCCCCTTCAGGGGTAATACCCATATCTTGGACTGCTTCCGGCCTAGAAGTCAGTCCAAAAGTGCGTATCCAGACAACCTGTCCAGAAGCTTTCAATCTCCATACCCGAACCTGTCTATCATTGCCGACAAATACAGTGCCTGCGAGAAAAATAGCCCCGTCTTTAGTTGTTTCCAGGTCAAACATCCAGGGTCCATAGTACCAATTTGGAGAGGGCATCTCAAATAATCGGTCCCAATAGACAACTCCGTTTGCCCCAATTCTGGTCAATTGAATTTGGTTTACTGGTCCATTTGCACTAGAACCCGAGAGATAGGCCCCTTTTAATACGCTACCGTCGGGTAATACCTTCAACCGATTGGTGTTCGCAGTTTTCCCGGTTGAAGGCTTGATTTCTTTTTCCCAACCTTGGGCAAAAGATGATTGTATGGCGCCCAGTAGCAGTAGCAAAAAAATAGACAGGAATTGGTTCGTTTTGTAGTTCATGGTTGTTGAATTAACTTGGTGAAAACCTAAGGTATATATTTTTTAAGTTTTTGCTAAGTTTTACCCTCCCAACAAAGCCCGATATACTACGGCTCCGCAAATTCCCCCCAGAATAGGCGCAACCACTGGAATCCATGCGTAGCCCCAATCCGAACCGCCTTTGCCTGGAATTGGCAACAACGCATGTAAAATTCGAGGCCCCAAATCCCGGGCAGGGTTGATGGCATAGCCGGTAGTACCGCCCAGCGAATGGCCAATTGCGAGCACGAGTGCGCCCACGACGAGCGGATTCAGCCCCTCCGCAAAACGGTTTGCCCCGAGTGCGGAGAGACCAAACATCAGCACAAATGTTCCGATGAATTCACTGGTGAAATTTCCTAAAGTATGGCGAATGGCCGGGGCCGTGCAGAACACAGCGAGTTTTGCGCCCGCGTCTTCCGTGCGTGCCCAATGTGGAAAATAGTGGAGGTAAACCAAGGCCGCGCCGAGCATTGCACCCAGCATTTGTGCGGCGATGTAAAGCGGCAACGTATTGGGCGTGAACTGTGCCGACCATTGCCCCGTGGCAGCTAGGGCTAGGCTGACCGCTGGATTTAGGTGCGCCCCGCTCACATGTCCAACGGCATAGACAGCGAAGGTGACGGCCAATGCCCAGCCAATGGTGATGACGAGCCAGCCAGAGTTTTCGTTTTTGGTACCGCGCAGTACTACGCCTGCCACTACACCATTGCCAAGAAGAATAAGAAGTGCTGTTCCCAGAAATTCAGCAAGAAAGACGTTCATGTTATGGTTGATTTTTTACCCGCCATAGCATCTCGCCGTCGCTTTCTCCTTCGTTAAAACTTCGCGAATGAAAGGGCTAAGGCGAGTAAAAGCGACGGCGGGGTGTTAGATATGAGTCAGGTATGTTTTGAACTTTTAATAAAAGAGTCCAACAATGCGATATAATCATCTGCCCGTGCTTTCTGCTCAGATGCTGACCAGCCCAATATTTTGCCCATCCATTTTGCCACAATGGGTGTGGCCAGTTTTGTATCCTCCCAGTCCATGATTTCGAGTCGAATACGCCGTGCAAGAAAGTCTCGGAGCGTCAAGGCCATTTCTTCACGTGCTGCGTACACAATTTCTGCTTTCAGGAATGGGAAATTGGGCAGGATTCGTTCACTTAACTCGGGGTTTCCTGCGGCTAAAGCCGCCGGTACTGTAGCGCGCACACCATATTTTGCGGCCAAATGTTGGCAAATGTCTTGGTCAAAACCGAATTCGGCTTGAATTTTTTTCCAAAAATCGAATTCGAAACCTTCTGCCCCGGCCAAACGATGGTTTTCTGTTTGGCAAGCAACTAGAATATTTAGTTCGCGGCACACAGCGTCCACAGCATCGCGAGCCATGAGGCGATAGGTAGTCCATTTCCCGCCTAACAGGCTGATGAGGCCAGAGTTAGTATCGCGGTCTACCTCATGGTCGCGGAGGAGCGACTTTGTAGCCCCCCCCTGCCTCCCCTTGAGTGGTGGAGATAAGAGTGGACGGATTCCGCCAAACCCAGCGCGAACCTGATTTTTTTCGATTTTTTGAGCGATAAAAGGCTGTAAGGTTTCGAGCAAAAAATCTACCTCTTCGGCTTCAAGAACGGGTTCTTTTCCAAGTTGGGCGTAGGGCTCATCCGTGGTGCCCAAGAGTATGTTGCTCTCAAAGGGAATCGCGAAAACCATGCGGCCATCGCGGGTTTTTGGGATGAGCATGGCCTTGTCGCTGTTAAGGATTTCAAGCGGTAGCACGAGATGGACACCTTTGGATGGGCGAATGCGCGGCGCTAACGCTGGGTTTGCCAATTGGCGGACCGAATCAGCGAAAGGCCCGGTACAATTCAAAAATTGATGCGCTTTTATCTCAAATGCTTGGCTCTTTTCAATTTGATCCTCCACGATTGCGGCTGCCAATTTTCCAGCGTTATCCTTTTGAAATCCAATGACTTCTAGGTGGTTGACAACTACTGCCCCAAGCTCTGCAGCGCTTTGAACAAGGGCGAGGCAGTAACGCGCATCGTCCATTTGGCCATCATAGTACAGCACTGCGCTGTGGATGCGCGTGGATAGGCCGGGCATCATTTGCAGGGTTTCTTGTTTGCTGATCCAACGGCTTGGGGGGAGCCCATGTTCACCGTGTTTGCCAGGTGGCTGTCGGCGACTACTCGAAAACCAATCGTAAAGTTTCAACCCAACGGAGATATAAAACCCTTCCCACCAACTAAAAACAGGTGTGATAAGGCCAAGCGGGTGGGCAAGATGGGGAGCATTTTGCAACATGATGCGCCTTTCCTCAAGGCCGTGGCGCACTTGACGGAGTTGTGCAAAGTCGAGGTTTTTGAAGGCTTGTTCGAGGTAGCGTACGCCCCCGTGTACGAGCTTCGTGCTACGACTGGAGGTCTCGGAAGCGAAATCGGTCTTTTCGATGAGCGCTACTTTCAATCCGCGCAAGGCAGCATCCAAGGCACAACCCGCGCCGCTTGCCCCGCCGCCAATGATGCAGAGGTCGAATTCCTCCTGGGCGAGGAGGCGGATATTTTCGGCGCGATTCATCATAATGTGAAGGTGTTTCCAATGCCTAGTAAAGAGGGTTTGTTTTAATGTCCAATGTCCAATGTCCAATGACCCAATGACTAATAACCCAACTGCTGTTGCCAACGCCAGGCATCTTCGAGGGCTACCTGGATCGAGCGCTTTGTCTGCCATCCAAGGAGTTCGTTTGCTTTTTTCACGTCAGCCCAAACTGCCATCACATCTCCCTCTCGTCTTGGACCAATGGAGTAGGGTAGGGGCTGGCCGCTAATTTTTTCAAATGTCTTGACCAGATTCAGTACGGTTTCTCCCTGGCCAGAACCAAGGTTAAAGGTGTCGTAAAAGTTTGATTCTGTTTTGTTTATTGAATACCTAAGCGCTGCTACGTGCGCTTCAGCGAGATCCATGACGTGAATAAAATCGCGGATGCAAGTGCCGTCGGGTGTCGGGTAGTCGCCACCAAAAACCGTCAGCGACTCGCGCAGGCCAGCAGCTGTTTGGGTCACGAATGGCACGAGATTGCTTGGCACCCCACGCGGCAATTCGCCGATATTGGCTGAAGGGTGCGCCCCGATGGGATTGAAATAGCGCAGCGAAATACATTTCAAAGGCTTGACAGCAGCCACATCGCGAAGGATTTCTTCGCCGATCTGTTTGGTGTTGCCATAGACCGAGGCGGCGGGTTTTACAGGGGTTTGTTCCGTTACCGGCGGGGTGTCAGGTTCTCCATACACGGTACAGGACGATGAGAAAATAAGGTTTGATATGCCCTCGGCGAGCATGGCGTCGAGCAAGGTAAGCAATGAGCCTAAGTTGTTGCGGTAATAAACCAAGGGCTCTTGCATGGATTCGCCCACTGCCTTGAACGCTGCAAAGTGAATGACCCCGCCTATTTTTTCGTCGCGGAGGATTTGACGCATGGCAGGATAATCATTGCAGTCCAGCACATGGCATGGCACTTCGCGGCCCAGGATTTTTTTCAAACCTGCCAGCACGGATGGCTCGGAATTGGAAAAATCGTCTACAATAACGGGATTGAAGCCCGCCTCTGCGAGCGAAACGACCGTGTGCGAACCAATAAAGCCGGCGCCGCCGGTGACTAATATGTTCATGTTTTTTTTGAATGGGAGTGATTTGCTGTGGCTGAATGGTACTCGCCGGGTGGCTTCCAGCCACCTCGGCGAGTACCATTCAGC
>JANMME010000537.1:0-4433 GCA_031373015.1 Saprospiraceae bacterium | reverse complement strand
GAGGGCGGCAAACATTTGCTGCTGAGCCGTGCCCGGTGTTTGGGTGTAAATATTGACGTAAGCCTCACATTGGTAGGGTTTGGAGACCGAATAGTTGATATAATGGGAATTGAGGTCGAGCACGATGTTGTTGTCCCACTTAAACGCGGTCGTGGCCGGAAGCCTCAGGTCGGTTGCACCCTGCACAGCGGCGACCAGGTTGATTTGGCTGTGGTTGGCATTCAGGCGAAGGCCTGCCGGGATGGACGCTGCGCCACTCCCCGTAAAATTGTACAGCAAAAAGTGGTGCGAAAAAGGGGATATTTTAAAGTCTATACCATTGACTTCCAGGTTAGTAGGCAGTTTCGTCTCCCATTTTTGGTAATATTCTACCTCTGTATCGGGCGCAAGAAAAAACGGGCCCATTTTGATTTGGAATCCTTCGCCAGCTGCTGGAGCTGGAGGCGGGCCGTCGGGGAATGATCTTTCTCCTCCAACATTGTAAAAGGTTTCCACCAGCGCTTTGTCGAACAGAACCCCCGTGGTTTTTGCCCCGTAGAGGATCCATTGGCGGATAATCTCTTTTTCTGCGTCTGTTAGCGAGGGATTAGGGTAGGAGTTGGGCATCACAGTGCCCTCTTGCGCGTTCAGCGCGGGAATAGTAGGCTCCAGACCAATGTTGATTTTTTTGAAAAGAAAACTTTTGTCGGCCCGGCCAGGGTACACACGTTTGTAGCCGCTGCTGAGGGCGTTGGCGTTGCTGGGATTGATGTTTACGAGTTTGGAGGCTACGTTTTGGGCGCGGAGGAGTTCGGTCGCGCCTGTGCCTTCGAGGTCGAGGTTGGCTTCGGGCGAGGCGTGGTCATGGCAGGAGACGCACTTGTTCTGGAAGATTTGATAGACCTCTTGAACGGAAGGAAGGGTGTTTTGGGCGGGGAGTTGGAGCGCAAAGGCGCAGAGGAGGAAGGTAAGGCGTTTTTGCATGTTGTTTAATTTGTTAGATGTTTTACCCGCCTTCGGTCGCCATAGGCTTGCCGCAGGTTAACCGAAGGCTTGCTGTAGGAGGGTGGACAAAGGTGACAAAGAATAGCTTATCTGTGTTACTAACGACATTTGGTTTTGCCCCAATTCACTATCGGCAGCCAGCGCTTCCCGGAGCGATTGATGAGCCCGACCTGGATTCCGTGCAGTTCATTTGTATAATTGATCACACTGATTTGGAAACCACGAACGCGACGTGCCTTATTGATGAATCCTGCTGCTTGAACCCCCTTTACCTCTTTGGCAACATTGATAAACCCTGCTGCTTGAACGCCCTCCACAGCACGGGCAGTATTGATAAACCCTGCTGCTTGAACGCCCTCCAAATCATTGGCCCTGTTTAAAAAACCAGATAGTTGCACACTTTTGGGCGGGATAGCGGTAGAATCCTGGCCTTTATTTTTGCGAATAATGTTCACATACCCAGCTGCCTGAACAGAAAAACGTGGGCTATAATGGGCGACATTAATCAACCCGGCCAACTGCACGCCATTCAAGGTGTCGGCTGTTTGGTTGTACAAACCTGCGGCCTGGACGCCATTGCAATTGCCGCGATTGAAGTTGAACAAACCAGCAAGCTGGACACCATTGACCCGTTTTTGCGTAAAATTCCCCAAGCCAGCAGCCTCCACATATCGAACCCCTGCCGATTGCCCGGCGAGAACATTAATTGAGAAATCGTTCTCCACTTTCTTGCTCAATACGTGGTTGGTGCCCAACATGGGTAAAAAAGAAATCTGAAACTTGCGGTGCATGGTATCAGGCACGTTCAAATCGAGCCATTTATTCAATCGGGTGGAGAAAAAGTAATCCAATTCGGTGGCGGCTTCACGGATTGCTTTTTCGATGGACTCCCTTGACGAAGCGGTGTCTCGTGCGGGTATTGGTACGGGCGCAAGTTCCAAATTGCGGTAGCGCGGCGACATAGATGCCACATGCAGGATGGTATCCCGATATCCGGGCCTAATCACCACCAATTCTGTTTGCTTCTTTACTTTTAGTTGATAATAACCGCTTGAATCTGTGGTAGTTGCGCGCAAGGTTTTACGGTCGTACACCGTGACATTGGCCAGGCGTTCCCCAGATTTTGTGGCGCGGATTACGCCGCTGAGCTCCGTTTTGGGCGGTTTTTGCCGCTTTAAAATCAAATACTTCCCGTTGCTCTTGAACACGTATTCCTCCCCGAGCATTTCGCGCAGGATTTCCCGCACGGTCCAGTCATTGGCTGTGAAAGTGACCTTTTTCTCTGCGTCCAGAATTCGGGTATTGTAAGACCATTCGAAATCGGCCAATTTGGCCACTTCGTCCAGGGCTTGCTTGATGGGTGTGTTCTGGAAAGAGATGCTTAGGCGCCGGGTGAGCACCTCCGCACCATACATTGTGGGGGAGCTAACAAGCAAGTATAATAGGCTGAAAAGTATTCCCTTTTTCACGTTCTAATGGTTTTGTATCTACTGATCGCAGCCTTGGCCGTCCAGGTAATATTCACCTTTTATTTGCCTGATCTCAAGGGAAAAAGTTTCTGCAATGATCACGATGATGCGCTCAATGGGTTCGTTGTTGAAGGGGGCAGACAAATGGCAATTTTCCAAGTCCTTGTTCGTCAGGTTTATTTTCACGTTGTAGGACTTTTCCAATAGGGGAATTACCTCAGAAAGCGGCACATCCTCGAACTTAAACTGGTGATTGGCCCAAGCACTTTCGTTGCCGGAGGGCTTTGTTTGGGTTTTTACGAATTTGCCACTTTGACAATCAATTCGGGCCTGTTCTCCAGCAGTCAAAAACTCGGTTTGGTTGCCGCTTTGCACCCGAACTTTTCCTTCTACCACACTGACAATCACCCAATTGGGGTCACTGCGGTTGTCTATGTTGAATTTTGTGCCTACTACGGTGACTTGTACTTGCTGGACTTCGATCACGAACGGCTTTGAAGCATTGTGCGCCACTTCAAAATATGCTTCCCCCTTCATTTTCACCTGGCGCGACTTTCGCGTGAACGTCGCAGCAAGGCTCGAATATTGGTTGATGGCCACCACAGAACCATCGCTCAAGGTGTCGCGCAGGGTGTTTTCAGTGGCCGCGAGCTGTACGGTGGGAGCCTCGGCCTTTTGCTGGAAAAACCAAAAGGCACCCAACAAAAGCGTAATAGCGGCTGCGATTCCATGCCTCCAATAGGCCAGGGGCACCACTTTGGCTTTGAGGGGCTTTTGTTGAATTTTGGCTTTGGTGCGCAGCAAAGCGGCTTCCACGTCGAGCGGTCTTTGAAGATTCCGTTTGCCCAGATCAGACTTTTGCCAAAGCCGTTGCATCTGGTTGAAATACTGGCGGTTGTCGGGAGATTCGGCCAGCCATTTTTCTAACCAGGCCTGCTCTTCGGCGGCCATTTCGCCCGTCAAGTGCTTGGCAATGCGTTCGTCTATATCGGAGGTGTATTCCATGTATGGATGAAAGTCAAAAATGGATGAACTGGATCAGGGCTAAAAGCAGGGTCAGATAATCGGCCAACTCCAGCCGCAAAATGCGCAGGGCCTTGCCCATGTGCGTTTCGACGGTTTTGATGGAAATGCCCAATTGATCCGCTATTTCCCTGTATTTCAAGGCTTCAAATCGGCTCAATTCAAACACATTTCGGCACTGGGCCGGCAGTGCATCCAGCACTTTTCGGAAACGCTGCTGGAGTTCAGGGTCATCTTGCGGTGATTCATATTCCTGTGCCATCTGCCGCGCTTGGTGTTGGGTGTATCGCTCGTGGGTATGCTGCGCTCGCAAGCGGTTGAGGGCTTGGTTGTGCACCATTCGGTAGAGGTATGCCTTGACCGAATTTTGAAATTCCAGCGTGTCGCGTTGCCCCCAAAGTTTTACAAAAGCGCCTTGTACCAGTTCTTCGGCTTCATCTTGGTCACCCTCGGTGAATGAGATCGCATAGCGCACGAGCGGGGAATACCATGCACGGAACAGTGCATCGAATGCCTTTTCGTCGCTTAAGCGAAGGGCTTGGGTCAGTGGTTGTTCCTCGTTTGCCAAGTTGTTGTCTGTAATTAAGACACCAAAGGTCTGAGCTTACCCTGATGTGTTGCAGCGATTTTTTTAAAAATTACTATTTAACTCAAGTTGTGGCCTATCCATATTCTCTCCGCGAGTTGTCATTTCGGAACGAAGTGGAGAAAACCACACAACTCAAGATAACCGAAATGCCTTTAGCCAGAGGATTCACGGTAGTTTATGTTGTGTAGATGTCTTCACTTCGTTACGACATGACAACTCATGGTGGCATATTGAATAGGTCACAACTTGAATTATGTAGCTAAGCGAATAAAAATAAACTAGAGGTGCAAAGAATTGATTTTCAACCGCTCTGTGTCTCTTCACCCCTGTGGTAATAAAAAATTTATACCCCGAGTCAGGGTAAAATC
>JANMME010000533.1:0-3938 GCA_031373015.1 Saprospiraceae bacterium | reverse complement strand
CGCCCGGCATCTTGTCGAGTTCTTCGGCGTTGAAAATACGAATCAGGCGAAGGAGCAGGTCTTTTTCAAACTGGTTGTAATCCTTCGGCAGCACCCCGGAAAGGGCTTCTTAATCGCTTTCAATCAGGCGCATGGCCTCGTTGAGTTCTTCGCCGATGTCTTTGCTTTCGGGCAATGCAGCGAGGTAATCCCAACGGGCTTTGTCTTGCAGGAAAATGGCCTTGGCTTCCTGAAAATCGTCCTTGGTAACGGCTCTCCGCCCGCGTTGCGGATGCACGGGAAGGCTGGCTTCAATCTTGGTTTTGGCATCGTTGAAGCGGCGGAAGGCATGGCGCAAAAACAGCAACCCCAACACCGGGAAGGAGTATTCGGTGGCCGTGAGTTTGGAGTTTGCACGGAGTTGGTCGGCGGCGGCCCACAAGCGGGATTCCAGTTCTTTTAATTGGGTTGCGGTCATAGAGGGCGAAAGTAGGCAGGAAGTTAGATAGATTGATTTTAGTGCGGATTAAAATTGTGGTTGATGCTACCAATTTTTGGGGAAGGCTGGAACAATATACTGCTTCAAATATTAACCAGCCTATTACTTTTGCTCAAAACAATGGAAGTTACCCGCGAACAATTTGACGGCTGAGCCAAGGGGTGTTTGGATCTTGGTGCCCTTATCTTTGCAAATCAACAAAATATGATAGACAATATTCATTACCAAACGTTATTGCGCTGCTTGCTCGACGGGCGTTGTGTTTTAGTGATTGGCCCTGAGTTGTTCAAGTTCGAAAACAAAAAACTAAGCGAGGCTTTAGCCGACCATCTGAATATTGCCGCCAACCCTTATATTTCGTTTTACGATTCCAAAGACGAGTTGTTTTATTTCAAAGGGAAAAATCTGGCCGCTTCAAAAAATGCCGTTTACCGTCAAATCAGGGAGTTTATGAATGGGGTGGCAATCAGTGACTTGCACGAAAAAATTGCCCGGATGCCGTTTCCGCTGCTCGTCAATTTTTCACCGGATATACTGTTGGCCAATGCTTTAGAAAAACTCAACTTGCGGCATGAATTTCGATTTTACAACAAAAAACTCAACCGGGACCCCAACAATATCCAGTTTGAACAGGACGAAGAAGAGGCTTTTGACGCAAAACCCGATTACCCGCTCATCTACAACCTCACCGGGCATATCGGCTACGAGGAATCGCTGATTCTTACTTACAGCGATTTGTTCGATTTTCTGTTCAATGTCTTTGGGCGCAACAACCTCCCCCTCTCGCTCCGGCATATATTGGAAATTCAGGATGGCAGCGAAGCCAAAGACTACCTTTTCCTTGGCTTCAAATTCAATAAGTGGTACCTGCAGATGTTCTTGCGACTGTTAAACGCTCAAGCCGGCAATCAGCGGTTTGCCCTTGGCGAAGGGATGGAGGAACTGGAAGCCGCCGCCAATAATCCCAGCGGGGAAGACAAAGGAATTTTTTACCTTCAAGACTATTTCACGCTTGACCTGATCGAATGTACGCCACAGGAAATTCTGGAACGCCTGTTCGACGACTGTCTGGCAGCGGGCAAACTGCGTCAGCCAGGCGCCGTCCAACACCCCAACGCGGGACTTCCGAATTCGACCCAACCTTTGTTTATGCGCTTGCAGGAATGGTTGATGCGCAATAAAATACGGAAGGTGTTTGAGATGCTTCGCGATTTTTTCAACAAGCACCAACATCCTGACGCACTCAACATGGTGCTAACCAATGCTGCCAAATATGAAGACTTGTTGCAACAGCAGAGCAAGGGCCTGTTATATAGTTCAGACCTGTCTGTTGAGAAAAGCAAAGTGCTGAATGCCTTGAACTTGCTTATTCAGGAAGTCAAAAAAATTGAAACAAACGCGGCCGTATGAAATACCGTTACCCTGGCATTCGAGCCTTTACTCCCGAGGAAGGATCCTTGTTTTTCGGCAGGAAAAACGATGAGGAACGGCTTTACAAACTGGCGCGCCTGGAAAAAATCGCAGTATTGTACGGCAAATCCGGGTACGGGAAAAGTTCCTTGTTACAGGCTGCCGTGCTCCCACGGATCAAAAGAGAAACTGACTTTGCTGTTATTCAGGTGCGTTTTGGTTATTTTTCTGCGGGCAACGAAGGTTTGATGCCCAGCATTCAGACAATAGAACGAATCGAGACATGGGCAAAGGTCCAAACCGCCAGCCAGCCAGTGCATTTCTACCTCGACCAATTGATCCCAAACGAAGGTTCATTGTGGTATCATTTAAAAAAAGTGCAGGCGGCAACGGGCACTAGCAAGTTCGTGCTGGTGTTCGACCAGTTTGAAGAAGTTTTTTCTTATCCCGACAGAGCAGTGCTGCAATTTCGCGCTCAGTTGGCTGATCTGCTTTATGTTCAAATTCCACAAAACTTTCGCAACGCTTTCGACAATCTGGCTGCAGCACAAATGCTTGATGAAGCGGAAACCGATCTGTTTTTCGATGACCTTGAAGTGAAGGCATTGTTCTCCATCCGCTCGGATTTTATGCACCTGCTGAACCACCTGAAGGACTTTTTGCCACAAATCCTACGCCACTGCTATGAGCTGGATGCCCTGAGTATCGAACAAGCGAAAGAGGCCATCACAGCCCCCGCGCAATATAAATTCGACAATATGGCGCCTGAAGCCATTAGCCCGACCTTTAACTACAGCGAAGAAACGCTGCATTTACTGCTCAATTTTCTGAGCAAAAATGGAATGGAGAAAGTCGAAAGTTTTCAATTGCAATTGATTTGCCGGCATATCGAAGAAAAATTTGTGCGCGGGGCAAATAAGACCAGCATCGGACTAAACGATTTTGGAAAAACTATTGAAGAGCGCATCCAATACCTTCAAGGTGTCAATCGCAACTACTATCGCGCTTGCATCGCCAAACTCCCAGCTGCTCAGCAACAAGTAGCCGGCCTGATTGTAGAAAATGAACTGGTAACGGTAGAAGACAAGCGTAGAATTACTGCCGATGCCGGCATGTTGGTAAGCCGGTACCGTGACCGGGGCGCCACAGCCGCATTGCTCGAGGCCTTAAAAGACACCTATCTTTTGCGGGCTGAAACGACTGCACGTGGGCCCAGCTATGAACTCAGCCACGACGCATTGGTCGAGCCCATTCTCAACGCCCGTAAAGAGCGGGAATCGCTTGAAGCCAGGTTGCTGGCAGAAAAAAAGCGTCGCCGTTTTATGCTTATTACTGCGGGTTCCCTGACGGTGGCCGCCATTTCGCTGGGGGCTTTGCTCATTGCCTTTCAGCAGTTTCGGAAAGCCAACCGCGCCACATCCGGCATGATTCGGAGTGCGGTCATAGCCCAATTCAACAACGCAAACAACTGGAAAGTCCAGGGAAAATACACTGAAGCGCTGCAACAACTTCGTGAAATCGAACGGTATTCCCAAGTAATGAACGACGAAGAAAAAACACGTGCTGTCCGCTTGAGGTCTGATTGGGAGACTTTGCGCCGCCTAATGGCCGATGGAGACACTTGTACGGCCCGGGAAGCCTTTCTGCCAGCCTTGTTAAAATACGATTCTGCGCGGCAGGTCAGCTCAGATATCCATATCCTTAACCTCATTGAACGCACGGAGAAAGACCTGGAATCGGCATTTCATCGCTATTCAGAAAATGGGAAGATGCAAATGAGTGTGGGTCAATATCGCCTTGCTTCCGAAAACCTCAAAAAAGCACTTGAACTCAAGCCAGACGATGCTGACACCCGGCGAGCGCTGAACGACTGCCTTTCCCGGCAATAACAGCCGGAATACGATGCAACATAAAATGAGGGGGTTTTTAAAAGCATTCTATCAAAATATTTCATTAATGGTTAATTATCACTATTTTTGCTTCCTGAATATGCATCCTCCTTGTCTTCCATTTTTAAAACGCAACTGGTTGGATGGAACACGGATGACAC
>JANMME010000525.1:0-6885 GCA_031373015.1 Saprospiraceae bacterium | reverse complement strand
CCCTTATTTTATTTTGCGAACCAAGTTCCATTTTTATACTTTCGGGCTGAATGCCCCGTCGAAAATTTAACATTCGCTAAAATAACTTTTCCCCATCTTGCATCGTCTTTGCCGCGCACCGGTTTCTCTCACGTCACTCTCACACTCTCACATCTCTCACTTATGGGCGATTTCAAACTTTCCCGCAGGCGATTTTTTAAAAAATTAAGCCCTATACCCGATTTACCCGATTTACCCGCCGAAGCCTCGGCGAAGGCGGGCGCGAGTGTACACATCCAACATTTACCCGCCGAAGCCTTGGCGAAGGCGGGTTCTTTGCAACCACTTGGCACCGAGTTCACCCTCCAAGGCGGCCTTGCACCCTACCAAGGGCCCTGGACGAAAGCCGAAGCGGCGCACTTGCTGCGCCGCACCACCTTCGGGCTGAAAAAAGCGCATCTCGATCAAATGCTTGCGCTCGGAAGCGCAGCTGCTGCGGTAGATGCCGTGCTCAATATACCCACGACTCCCCCCGCCCCGCCCATCAACAATTACAACAATCCTAATGCGAACCCACCTTACGCTGACCCGAATGTCCCCTCCGGTCAAACCTGGGTCAACGCACCCTACGATGTGAACGCTGAAGGTTACCGCATCGAAAGTTGGCGTGGCTGGTGGCTCAACCGCATGGTGGACGGCGATGCCAATATTCAGGAGAAAATGACACTTTTTTGGCACAATCACTTTGCCACCAAAACGGAAGCGTTGTTCTGGGGGAAGCCGATCTACAAGCACAACCAGATGTTGCGGGCAAATGCTTTGGGCAATTTCAAAACTTTTGTGAAGTCGGTGACCATTGACCCTTTCATGCTCTATTTCCTCAACGGCTACCTCAACAATGTAGTGGCGCCAGACGAAAATTATGCCCGCGAACTGCAAGAATTGTTCACCGTTGGCAAGGAATCGGCCAATAGTTATTCAGAAGACGATGTGGTGGTGGCAGCCCGAGTACTAACGGGTTGGACGATTGATCAGCAAACAGGGGATACTATTTTCCGCCCCCAATTGCATGATGCTGGTTTCAAGGTGTTTTCTTCTTTTTACAACAACACCGTTATTCAAGGGAGCAGCAACGGAAATGCAGAATTGGATGCATTGTTGAACATGATCTTCCAAAAGGAAGAGGTTTCGCTATTCATTTGCCGCGAGATTTACCGCTTTTTTATTTATTACAAGATTGACGCAGACGTAGAGGCAAATGTGATCGTGCCTTTGGCCCAGATTTTCCGCGACAACAACTTTGAAATCCAACCTGTTATGCGCGCCCTGCTCCTCAGCGAGCACTTCTTCGATGCGGTGAACAAGGGCTGCCAAATCAAGAATCCATTGGACCAGACAGTTGGCATTTTGCGCAACTATAACCTGAGCCTCCCGAGCCCCACACTTTTCGACCAATACTTTATCCGCCTCAGTATCAACTATTTCTGTGGAAGTTTACAAATGCTTCCCGGTGATCCACCCAACGTGGCAGGCTGGCAGGCTTACCGCCAATCGCCGAACTATTACCGCGTGTGGATCAGCAGTGATACTATCCGAAACCGTAACATTATTTCCGATGTAATGGCGTTTGCCGGCGTGGATGTGGGCACTGAAAAGTTGATCATCAACCACATCGCTTTTGCGGCGCAATTCTCCAATCCAGGTGACCCAAACATATTGATTGAGGAAACGCTGGCATTGCTGTTGCCCATGCCGCTGTCAATCATAAAGAAGATATTCCTAAAAAGTATCCTCCTTTCCGGGCAATTAAGCGACCATTACTGGACGGACGCCTGGAACGCTTACATCAACAATCCAAACGACCCGATGGCTTTCCAAACGGTATGGTTCAGGTTGGCGAGTTTGCACAAATACATTATGAATTTGGCTGAATATCAATTGATCTAAAACTATGAAAAGAAGAAATTTCCTCCGCAATACAGGTCTTGCTGCTGCTTGGGCCACCTTCCAGCACCAAGGCTTTGCCGTGAACCCCATGGCACAAGTGCCCTTTCTCCGCGCCTTGGCGGAGGGGGGCAACCCACAAGACCGTGTGTTGGTGCTCATCCAGCTCAATGGCGGCAACGATGGTCTCAATACCTTCATCCCACTGGATCAGTACGATAACCTCGCGATCAACCGGGCCAATGTATTGATCAATGAAAATCAGGTGCTTAGCTTGGACGGCACCATCAAAAACGGCCTTCACCCGCTCATGTTGGGGATGCAAAACATGTATAACGATGGCCTCATGTCGGTGGTACAAAATGTGGGCTATCCCAACCAGGATTACTCCCACTTCCGGTCTACGGATATATGGATGTCGGCTTCAGATTCAGATCAAAGTCTTGAAACGGGTTGGGCCGGGCGTTTTTTGCAAAGCCAACACCCTTCATTTCCCGATGGCTACCCCAATGTGGACAATCCCGACCCGCTTGCCATTCAAATCGGCGCCGTAGTGTCGCTCGCCTTGATGGGCAGTACCCTGCCGATGGGCATGGGCATTACGAGCGCGAATGGACTTTACGATTTCATCAACGATCCTGAGCCGGTACCGAATACGCCCTACGGCCAGGAATTGGCATTTGTCCGATTGGTGGCCGAGCAAGCGGAGGTGTATTATGAAGCAATAAAAGCCGCCGCAGATATTGGCCAAAACCTGGCAACCTATCCAGATAACAGGCTGGCTGCTCAATTGAAAATTGTGGCAGAGTTGATCAGCGGCGGGTTGAAAACCCCCATTTATATCGTTTCCCTGGATGGATTTGACACGCACAGCGCACAAACAGATGGCACTTTTGGGAATGCAGGGGGTGCTCATGGCGGTCTGCTCCTCATGTTGTCGGAAGCCGTTGCCGCATTTCAACAAGACCTCAAACTGCTCGGCGTGGATGACCGTGTGGCTGGCATGACCTTCTCGGAGTTTGGCCGGACCATTGGCTCCAACGCCAGCACGGGCACCGACCACGGCGCTGCGGCACCCTTGTTTGTATTTGGCAAAAACGTTATCCCAGGCATAATAGGCGACAACCCGGTCATCCCCGACAATCCTTTGGTTTCTTATGATGTGGCCATGCAGCACGATTTCCGTTCCATCTACGCCAGTGCATTGCAAGATTGGTTTGGCATTGCCAACCCGGAAAGTATTCTCGGTCAGCAGTTCCCGATTTTGCCGATCTTCAAGGCCGGGCAGTCAGGTACGCAGGTGATACACAAGCCTGATTTAATAGAGGTAGGCAATTACCCCAACCCATTCCACGGTGGTACCACCTTTACGTTCACGAGCGAAGGCGGATACGTGGTCATTTCATTGATGGATTTGAGTGGGCGTGTCTTACAGACTGTAGCCGAAGGCACTTATCCCTCTGGCACCCACCGCGTTACCTACAGCCGCAACGACCTGCGTCCGGGCAATTACTTTTATCAGGTAAAAGTGAATGGCTCGACGGTGACCAAGATGTTGGTGGTGATTTGATTTACAATCAGATGCAATTGCAACGGCCCTTACTGTGAATGCAGAAAGGGCCGTTTTTTAAACACCTGCTTTTGAGAAGCAATCAATCCATCGCAGTAACCTCCACCGTGATGCTGTTGCTACAGCCCGTTTGCGGGTTGGTGAGCGTGAGCGTGTAGAAGCCAGGTGTAGACACAATCGGTTTTTTAAGGGTCGAGATGAAGCCATTTGGCCCGGTCCAAAGGTATGTGACGCCTGAAATAATGCTGTGGCCCATGAGTTGTACCGTTGGGTGCGCAGCATCAAGGGTGCCGCCCATTGCAGTTACTGGAGGTAGGGAACTGTTCTTCTTGATGAGTATTTTTGCCTGCGCAGAGCAGCCGACTCCAGGTACGGCGGATTTTACTTCGTGGAAATAATTGCCTGGCGTGTTTATCGTAATGGAGTTTCCCGTTCCGAGCGTATCGCCAGCAAAGTTCTTCCAAAGGTGCGACACATTGGGGTCTGTCTGGGCTTGGAGCTGCAGGGTTGGGTGTATGCAAGTGATGATTTGGCCCTGTGGAGTCTTAATAGCAGCAGCCGTGTTAATTGGAATGACTGCAAGGCTGAAAGAAACGATGCTATCGCAACCAAGATAGGATTTAAAAAATTGGACATAATTGCCCGAATTGCAGTACAGCGAATCGCCTAAATGAAAACACGAGTCTTGGCAAACATATCGGGCGCCCAAATTTGCAATACTGGTTGGCACCAGGTTCACCAAACAATGTACCACGCTATCGCAGCCCGAATAAGAAGGGAGCGTGACCGTGAAATTGCCACCATTTGAAAAAGTCTGCCCGCCACAGTCTACGGTATGGCCTTGGCAAATCTCCAACATTTCAGTGCCCTCCACATTTTCGCCAATGACAATATCGAGACACAGGTTGGGTGCGTTCGGACAATTGAGCGACCTAGCGCACACTTGCGCAGGGCCAGGTTCTGCCCAAATTATGTCCACCGAAGTGCTAATGGGGTTTCCTTGAATGTTGCCCGCTGTGGGAGGGTTTATGGTCCAGGTCGAAACCGTGTTAGCAGTGTAGGTACTGGCGGACGAACTTGGCAGGCAAAAACTGCCTGTCGGGCCATTGATGGTGGGGTTCACCCCATTGATGGAGTAATCGCAAAGCGCCCCAGCAGTTCCATCCATCATAAGATAATAATTCTGCCCAACCACCAAGTTAGTGGCAGTCAATGTCTGACAGCTTCCCGTAGGAATGTTCCCAAGACAGGGCGATACAAACTGGAAATTGACGCAATCCGAAGTAGCAAGGACTGCCGCTTGAATCGAATTGCCAATTGCACACCCATAGGTACATATTTCAAAAATTGCGAATGAGGCATCTGCGGTGAAGGCAAAAAAGTGATTGTTTTCGATGGTGGTACACCATGATGGAGGAAAAGATTCTGGATTAGTAGCCGTGGTGGCTCCAAAATAACAGTCCAATGCTGCTGGGTTTGGCAAAATACAGGCATCCTGAGCGTTCACCGAGGGCTCCGGTATCACGCAGGGGGTGGTATTGCATTGAGCGTTCAGATGGCCGTTGAAAACAAGGGCCAGTAGCAAATTGGAAAGGATGGATAGAATTAAATATTTTTTCATGTTGCGTTATTTTTGTATCAAGATACATTGAGGTGGCGCTTTGTATGGTTTAAAAAACGAATTGCCAGTTTTTACTCCAGCGCATTTGTCCTTTTCTATCTTTGCCCGCCCAAAGCACCTCCAACAGTCAATCAAACTATCGTCCCATGAGTTGGTACAAACGCTTGCGCGAGGGCATCACCACCGCCACCAAGTCTAAGAAAGATGTGCCGGAAGGCATCTGGTTCCAGTGCAAAAGATGCAAGGAGACCAGCACAACAAAGCAACTCCACGACAACTTCTACAAGTGCCCCAAGTGCGATTATCACACAGCCATCGGGTCTGAAGAGTATTTCGAGATTCTCTTTGACAATCATGATTATATAACGCTGCATGATGATCTCGTGTCGGTAGATTTTCTCCATTTTACCGACCTCAAACCCTACGACAAACGCCTCGAAGACAGTCGCAAAAAAACCGGCCTCAACGATGCGCTCGCCATAGGTGCAGGCAATGTAAATGGTCATAAACTCGTAGTGGCGGCCATGGATTTCAAATTCATCGGCGGATCCATGGGGGCAGTGGTCGGGGAGAAAATCTCGCTGGCTATTGATTATTGCCTGGAAGTCAAAAGCCCCCTGCTCATTATATCCAGAACGGGTGGTGCACGCATGATGGAGAGTGCGTTCTCACTGATGCAAATGGCAAAAACCAGCGCCAAACTCACCCTCCTCGCCAAGGCCAAACTTCCCTACTTTTCGCTTATGACCGACCCTACTACGGGTGGCGTTACGGCTTCATTTGCCATGCTCGGCGACGTGCATTTGGCTGAGCCCGAGGCGCTTATCGGTTTTGCTGGGCCTCGTGTTATCCGCGAAACCATTAAACGTGATTTACCGGAAGGCTTCCAGACGTCTGAGTTTTTGCTGGAAAACGGCTTTGTAGATTTGGTCGTAAACCGCAAAGACTTGAAGGAAACGATGAGTGATTTACTGGCGTTTTTTGATAAAGGATGAGCACCAGAAGTGACACTTTTTCAAAAAGTGTCACTTCTAAACGCATCACGCCAGATTGGCTACAGCAACACATGATAATATTTGAAACGCAGCGTGTGCGGGTCCGCCCACTAACGGACTCGGATTTCTCGGACCTGTACCGCTTGTTGAGCGATCCAGAAACCATGCGTTATATCCGGGCGCCCTACACGCAAGAACAGCAATGTCGCGATCGCATGGCGTTTTGGGCTGAATATGAAGAAAAATGCCCTGGACTTGGCTCATTCGTCCTTGAAATGAAGGATTCTGGTGCCTTTACGGGTTTTTGTGTTGCACGGCATGTGGCGTATGATCCTTTTAGCCATGAATACGAAATCGGGTATATCCTCGCACCCGAATACAGGGGGCTGGGGATTGCCAGCGAATTGGTGCCACTATTGAGCCAATATTGTTTTGGCCAATCACCTGCGAAGCATCTGGTGGCGTTCACGCATCCTGACAATGCCGCCTCTCAACGAGTGCTCCTAAAAAGTGGATTCAGGTACATGGGAAAAAGAGAAACCGCAGATGGTATCAGTGCCGAGTTTTGGATGGAACGCAATCCTGCTTAGTGCCTACCTTCGCACCTCATGTTATGAGCAACCTCTCGCATCTCCTCGCTGCCTATCGCAAACACCCGGCCGTGTTAAAAATTGCCCAAAGCCTTGAAAGCCAAGCTGCTGGGGCAAGAATAAAACTTACTGGTTTAACAGGTGCGCAGGAGTCTTTTGTTGTTGCGGCAACGGTCAACAGTCAAG
>JANMME010000455.1:0-3050 GCA_031373015.1 Saprospiraceae bacterium | reverse complement strand
CTATCCGCCGCCCCGACCCGCCACTTCTTTTATCCTGTTGGGAGATTTACTGCCCAAAGACTTGCAACGCACTGTTGTTGTTCGCCACCAAGAAAGTGCGCTTACCGCCCGCGCTCTTAAGCATGGCCACATCGCGAGCATCCTGCATGGCCCAAAATCCACTTTGCAGATTATTGACCCAGGTAAAATTGCCCTTCCCATCGCCAGCTAGAAACACGCCATTGCCAGCATCGTACCGTCCGGTGCCCACTTCCATGCCGTATTTGTTGCCCGCCATAAGCAGGTCTGGGTGGCCATCGCCATTGAGGTCTTCTACCACAATGCCTTGAATGGCAGAGATTTGGGCTTGATAGGGTAGTTGGTGTTTTACGAATTTCCCGCCTTGGTTTTCCCACCAACAAGTTTCGAAGTCGTAAGCCACAAGGTGGAGGGCATCGTTCAGGTCTTTGCCCCACATTTTATCTATGGTAGTATTGGAATAGACGGAAGCGTACAGATATTTCTTTTTGAGGCTCGGCATTTGCTTCACCATGACCTCCTTCTGTACCAATGGGAAGTTGTTTTTTCCTTCGTACATAGTCACGATAGGGTCGAGTGTGCCGTTGTTGTCAAAGTCTTTGGCGTAGCAACCGAAGGGGGCATCTTGGCTAGCGGTAAAGCGGGTGTTGAGACCAAAATTGCCTGTTACAAGGTCTAGATCGCCATCTTGGTCTAGGTCGGCGAGGCGAAGGCTGAACCAGAGGCCGTTGCTTTTGCCAAGGCCAAACTGCTCGGTAACATTGGAGAGTTTACCGCCCACCATTTTGAAAATGGAAACGGGCATCCACTCTCCCACGGCAACCAGTTCGGCTTGGCCGTCTTTGTCGAGATCAGCCCAAGCGAGGTCGGTGACCATACCGCAGCGGGCAAAGTCGCCGCCAATCTGGTCTGTTACATCTGTTAAACCGTTTCGGTCGTTTCGCAGTATTAGGCTTCTAGGCGCCAGTGGCCATTTGTCGGCCACTAAACGGCCACCGACAAAAAGGTCTTGGTCGCCATCGCCATCATAGTCGTGTGCGATAACGCGAAGGCCCAAATCCGAGCTATTACTCGTAGGGACTGCATTGGAACGGCTGAAATTGCCTTTTCCGTCATTGAGGTACAGGCGGTTTTGCCATACGGTTTTGCGGAGGTGCATCTGGGCGTCCATGCCGCCGCTTACCACAAACAGATCCTGGTCTCCATCTCCGTCAAAATCGAAAAAGGCCGCGCCATGGTCTTCGAATATTTTTTCCGTTTCCCAAAGCGGCTGGTTGCTGGGCTTGAACTTGCCATCGGGTGTTTGCACATAAAGCGCAGCAGGAACGTTGAAAGAATTGCCCACAAAAAAATCTTCCAAGCCATCACCGTTTACGTCACCTTTTGCAGTGAGCGGTCCGAGTTCGCTTTCCATCCAGGGCATGAGGGGATAGTTCTCAAAGTCGTTGTATCGAAATTCTTTGTGCACAAAATTGACCCCGGAGGATGTGGTTTTTTCAGCCACCACTGTTTGGCCCACATTTACAGGCACAAGCGAGGCAACATAACCTGTGGCGTTTTTCCAATCCAGTTGTAGACGTTGGTTGGTGGGCACTTTGGTCAGTGTTTGCGTCTTTCCATCAGGCCAGCGCACACTTAACTTTTCTACCATGGCCTCCTGTCCCATGCCGAAATGGATGAGGTGTTCGGACGAAGAGAAAATGCCTCGATTTGGGCTTATTTCTTGGTATTGTTTTTGGCCGTTTGCATATTCGATGAGTACGGAAGCGCCTACGGCGAAAGGGTTTTGAGGGCTTCCCTTGAGTTTGGCTTGGAGATAATTGCCTTTGTTCTGTTCGCGGCTCAGGTTTTTAAAAACAAAAGCAGGGTCTTCCAAATTGTTGGCAACCAGGTCTAAATCACCGTCAGCATCCAAATCTGTCCAAGCAGCGCCGCAAGACCAGGTGGCTTTCATGGTGGCCCAATCGCCGCTTTTGTCTTCAAATTTCCAGTCGCCCTGATTTTGGAAAATAAAGTCGCGTATTTTGAAAGAAGGCAGTGTATTTAGGTAGTCATCGAGCGTTTTGTACTCCTCGAGGATTTGTTGGTTGGTTTTGTTTTTCTTCAACTCCCTGACAAATTCGCCATGATCTATATGGTGGATTTCGCGTCGGTAGCCATTGGTCACATAGATGTCGCGCTTGCCATCGTTGTCGTAATCGGCTACAAGGCCGCTCCACGACCAGTCGGTTCTGAAAACACCCAATTGGCAGGCCACGTCACTGAAAGTACCGTTGCCGTTATTGTGTTGCAAAACGTTGTGGGTCACAGGCTCGAAGATGCCGTTTTGCACCATGGACTGGTATAGGCTGTTGGTATTGGAGATTTTAAGGCTCTTGTGGCGATAGTTGGTAACGGGCATCATGTCCACGGCGAAAAGATCCACCAAGCCGTCGTTGTCGAAGTCTGAAAGGTCGGTGCCCATAGTAAACTGCGAGTTGTGCCGCATCATATCGGCCAAATGGTCGGTGAAAGTGCCTTTTCTCGAATTGATATAAAGCATGTCGGGCTGTAAGAAGTCATTGCCGACATACACATCTGGCGCGCCATCGCGGTTGAGGTCTGATACGGAGACGCTGAGGCCAAATGCGCGGTTCCAGATGCCAGATTCTTTGGATATATCGGTGAATTTCGTGCTTGACCCACCCGCCTTCGCGCTTTGCGCTTCGGCGGTTAAAGGAGAGTCATTGCGGTATAAGCGGTCAGAATCAAACTCGTCTTTAGGCGCCAGGTTGGGGATTTGCTTGCCATCTGGGCCGGGCCGGGCTTCGATTTTATTGGCAAAAATCGGGTCTTTTGGATAGTTTAGCACGTACACATCAAGGTCTCCGTCGCCATCGCTGTCAAAAAAATTGGCACCGGTGGTGGCACTTTTGTCATCAAGGCCGTACTCCTTGGAACGTTCTGTAAAGGTAACCTCCCCCTTACCCCCTCCAGAGGAGGAGGTGCCATTATTTACATACAGCTTGTTGCGCCGCTCGTCATTTTCAAAC
>JANMME010000452.1:0-1859 GCA_031373015.1 Saprospiraceae bacterium | reverse complement strand
GAATGGCATTACTTTTAAAACCACCAAATAGACATACGAAAAAAAGTAGCACCTAATATTGGGTTTTGTGCAAGTGTGGCTTGACAAACAAACATCAGCCAATTATCTTCAGTTCGGGCTGGACAAACAACTTTGGGCTTTAGTTCTTAACTTCAACTTAACGGGCTGCGGACAATTGTAACAGGATAGTCCTGGATTCAGCGACCAGGCGAAGGAGTCGAGCGGCATGTCGTGTGTGAGGAGTATCTGACTCAAAATCGCCCGGTCAATCTGATCTCAAAACCCGGGGTGTCATCTTCACGCTACCGTCCCCGGTTTATTTTTTTTGCAAAGGGTGATTTTGGCAAGTTTTTTGGACGGCGATAGCGGACCAATGAAAAATAAAATTACATTTGGCCTTCCCCAAACCTTTATCCTTAATTCATTCACGTTTTTTTTAAACAAGTCAAATTATGCTTAAACATTTTTTTTCCTTTTCATTGCTGCTCCTGACGACAGCCGCCTTCGGTCAATCCCTTAAACCAATCCCTAAATTGGTCGTGCAAACTAAAGCCAACCAGGAATTTCTGAAGTTGTCACTTTTTAACAAACAAGCTAATCCGGCTGCTGAACAATCTGAAACCGGAAAGGCCCTGAAAAACTGACAATGTTGGCCTGGGATGCTGCCAAAACACAGGAATTGCTTTCCCACCCGGGTGCGGCAGTTTCCCTGACGCTCCCCTGGGAGAATGGCAGCAACATTACGCTTGACCTTATTCCCGCAAAAAATTTCTCTGATGGATTCCAGGTACACACCGCTTCATCCAGAGGAGCTGTATTCAATGCTGACAAAGGCGTTCATTATTGGGGCATTGTCAAGGATGATCCGACGTCCTTGGTCACGCTGAGTTTGTTCGATGGTGAAATAATCGGCATGATTGAATATGGTAATGAACGTTTTACAATAGGGGCGCTGCCCGGTAGTAAAGACAAAGCCCATATTCTCTTTAAAAACTCCGATGTAAAAGAAGCCCCTGGTTTTGTATGTTACACGGATGATGAATTGCACAGAATTGGCGAAGAAGCCGCCGTTGCTGATCGTTTATCCGGACCGGATAATTGTGTGCGCATGTATGTAGAAACGGATTATACGCTTTTCCAAAACAAAGGAAGCGTGGCCAATGTCGTGTCCTATATGACTGGTGTATTCAGTCAGGTCTCAGCACTGTATACCAATGAGTCCATTAATCTTGTCCTGCATGATTTATATGTGTGGGATGTAGTGGATCCATATACCGGACCTTCTTCCAACGACTACCTCAACCAGTTCAGAGATGCCAAAAATGGCGTTTACAACGGGGATCTGGCGCACCTCGTGGGCATCAATAACCTTGGCGGCATCGCTTATCTCGACGTTTTATGCAATGGCTTTTACGGCGTAGGATACAGCAGTATTTATTCCACTTACAATAATGTCCCCACCTATTCCTGGACGGTGGAGGTCATTACCCATGAAATCGGGCATAACCTCGGATCCCCTCATACGCATGCCTGCGCGTGGAATGGCAACAATACGGCGATAGACGGTTGTGGACCGGCTGCTGGGTATAGTGAAGGTTGTGATGGTCCTTTGCCATCCAACGGCGGAACCATCATGAGCTATTGTCATCTGCTTGGCAATATCGGCATAAATTTTAACAACGGTTTTGGCCCCCAACCCGGCGACCGGATCCGTTCCGAAGTGTATAATGCAGCCTGCTTGAGCGCCTGTGGAGGCGGTGGGCCATGTTCCTATGTATCCATCAATTCCAATAATTTCGAAACAGGTTTCGGTATTTGGACCGACGGTGGAACCGATTGTATCCGGACGAATAACGCCA
>JANMME010000420.1:0-6175 GCA_031373015.1 Saprospiraceae bacterium | reverse complement strand
CAAGTTTTCAGCATGAGCGCGCGTAACGTTTACTAAACTTTAAAAGTTTAGTAAACGTAGTCCCCTGTATCTGCCATGCTGAAAACTTGGCGGCCCGAGGTATAGTCAAAATTGCTTATTGTCGGCGAAGCCGACAATATCCTGTCCATCCTGTTAATCCTGTCAAGAAAAAATACTAGTGAGACGGCCTGTCTCATTCTGTTCTTCATCTCAATCGTTTAGTTGTACCAGTTTAAGTTTCCCCGTTTTTTTCAATTCATATTCCCTTACCATAGCCAACACCACCGGCAGCACGATCAGTACAAATAGCGTAGAAGTGATTAGGCCAAACACAAAGGGAATAACAATGGGTTTCATCACGTCGCTGCCCGTCCCTGTGGCGAGTAAAACGGGCAAAAGGCCAATAATATCTACCAGGACGGTCATCAATTTGGGGCGCAAACGAAGCACAGCGCCATCATAAATAGCAGCTTCGACATCTTCATCGGTGAAGGATTTATTGGCTGCTTTGAGTTTGATTGATTTGTCGTACAGCGAGTTGTTCATGTAAACTAGCATCAAGATGCCCGTTTCCACCGCTACGCCAAACAACGCGATGAATCCGACAGCGACGGCGACCGAAAAATTTACATCGAAAAAATAAAGAGAATACGCTCCGCCAACCAGCGCGACAGGAATACTGGTGAGCACGATCAATGTTTCACGGAAAGAATCAAATGTGAAATACAGGATCATCATAATGATTATGAGGACAATTGGCATGATGATTTTCAAACGCTCGTTCGCACGCACCTGGTTTTCGTACTGACCGCTCCATTCGAGGAAATACCCTTTCGGAAGTTTTATCATCGCGGATTCCAACTTCTTTTTCGCATCAGCTACTGTGCTTCCCAAATCGCGGTCGCGGACGTTGAACAACAGCGTTCCACGCAGCAAGGCATTTTCAGAATTGATCATCGGCGGCCCGTCGGAAATAGCCACATCGGCCACTGCTGAAAGCGGAATGGGGCCGTAATCCATGGTTTGCATTTGCAGGCGTTTCAGTTTTTCAATTTTGTCCCTGAAATCCTGCGCAAAGCGGACGTTCACTGAAAACCGCTGCCGTCCTTCGATCGTGGTGGTCACATTCATGCCGCCCAAAGCGGTCTCGATGAACATGTTCACGTCGTCCACGGTCAGCCCGTATCGCCCTATTTCGTCTTTTTTGATTTTGATGTCAACGTACATTCCACCCGTAATCGGCTCGGCGTACAAATCCTTCACAACGTCCACTCCCTCTAAGGCCGATTTTAATTGCTGCGCCAATTCGTTGATGGTATCTAGGTTTTGCCCGTAAATTTTTACGCCGACATCCGTCCGGATCCCCGTGGAGAGCATATTGATTCGGTTGATGATGGGCTGGGTCCAGCCGTTCACCACGCCGGGGATTTGAAGTTTGGCGTTTAATTGGTCAATAATGTCGTTTTTCGTCATTCCTGCCCGCCATTCCGACTGAGGCTTGAGCAAAATGATCGTTTCAATCATGCTTACGGGGGCGTTGTCTGTGGCGGTGTTCGCCCTTCCTGCCTTGCCCAGCACGTTTTCCACTTCGGGGAATGCCTTGATGATTTTGTCCTGCACCTGCATGATGCGTTTGATTTCGGAGTTGGAGACGCTGGGCAGCGTGACTGGCATAAACAAAAGCGAGCCTTCGTCCAGCGGGGGCATAAACTCTGACCCGAGACTCAAAACCAAAGGAATACTCCCCAGCACCAGTGCTCCGCTCAAGGTGATGGTGGTTTTCTTCCAGCGCATACACCAAAGAATGGCAGGCGAATACAACCACCTGAAAAAGCGGGAAATGGGGTGCTTGCTTTCCGGGCGGATCTTTCCTTTCAAAAGCATCACCATCAGCACGGGTACGAGGAACACCACGACAAAGGCAGAGCCAATCATGGCAAACGTCTTCGTCCAAACCAGCGGAGAAAACAGTTTGTGCTCCTGCCCGGTGAGGAACAAAATCGGGCTGAAAGACACCAGTGTGATAAGAATGGAATTCACGATGGCGCTTCCAAGGAGTTTGGATGATTTTTCAATCCGCGCTTCTCTTTCTTCGTTGGTAATCATTTATTGTTCATCATTTATCATTCAAAAATAAATCATCCAGCACAACCACCTTGTCGATCAATCCAATGCTTTGTTGGTTTTTGACCAGTCCGAAAGTGGTGACGAGCACCAAGAAAACCTGTTTTTTGGTGCCGCTCGTGCGGCGGAATACGCCAACCCTGCGGCGGAGTTTTTCCGCAGTTTCCTTGCTCAACAGCACATCGTCGTTGTAAAATTTCATCTCGCAGAGGGTCACAGCGTTGTCGCTTCGGTCAATCAGGAGGTCAATTTGCGCGCCCTCGTTTTCGTCGTCGCCTTTTGCCAAAAAACTGTACTGCCGGGTATGGATGCCAGAAATGCCGAGCGCGTGCTTGATTTTTTCGATGTGCAACAGGCAGATGTTTTCAAAAGCGTAGCCGCTCCACGTTTTCCACGTTTGGGTCTGGCTCAGCGTGTCCCAGTGTCCGGCCTCGTTTGCGGGCATCCCCCGGATGAATTTGAGGTAAAAAAGCGAATAACAGTCCGTCAGGCGGTACAGCATGTCCTTTTTCTTTTTGCCGAAAGGCACGTATGACGAGAGAAAGCCCGACAGTTCGAGTTCCTGCAAAATGGCGGTCAGCCCGCCGCCGTCCTTGATTTTGAGGGCATCGAGTATTTCGGCGCGGCTCAGCCCCTTCCACGTCGAGGCGAGCGCGGCCTCCACCGCTTCGTACCGCTCCGGGCGGGCAAAAAGCGAACTGTACTGGTTGGCGAACTCAGAGCGCAGGTCACGTTTCGGGTGTAAACTTTTGTCGTCATTGTTCTGCACGGCGCTCTTGCCGCCCTCCACCTGGTCCAAAGAGTGCGGGATGCCGCCCAGGGCCATGTATAAAAGGAGGATTTGATAGCGCTCGAAGGTGATTTGCCGCTCCCGGAAATAGGCCTCCGTTTCCGACAAGGTGAACGGTTGGAGGTGCAACCGGCGGGTGACCCGGTTGTGCAGCCCCCCCCGGTCGTTGAGGATTTTTTGGACCATCCAGGCCGTTGCCGAGCCGCAGATGACGACCACGATGTTGGATTTGGAGGCATAACTGTTCCAGAAATAGCCAAAACCCGTTAGAAAATCCGATTTTCGGGCAGCGATCCAGGGCAGTTCGTCAATGAAAACGACCTTTTTTTGTGCCGGGCTGCCTGTGTTTTCGAGGTGTTCGCGCAATTGGCGGAATGCTTCGAGCCAGTCCACGGGCACCTGCCCCAGGGTCGGCGAACGCCGGGCATCTTTGAGGCTGTAAGCGAAATTGCGGAGTTGCTGTCCGCTCGGGCCGTCCTTCAAGCCGACCATCTCGAAGTCCATTTTTCCCTCAAAAACAGCGCGTATCAGGAAGGTTTTGCCCACCCGCCGCCTGCCCAGCACGGCTATCAGTTCGGGTTTATTCGATTCGAAAGCCTGCCGAAGGGCTTCGGATTCTGCATTGCGTCCAATCATTTTGAAAAAGTAAGTTGCGGAATGTGGGCAAAAATAATCACATTCCGCAACTTTAAAAGTATAAAAATTGCGGAATGTTGTTTTTATCTGCAATTGGAATGATGAATTTTTGAGCCACCCATCCATTATCCGTCGTCACCTATGGACTTCATGGCATTTTCTACCATGACGATTCCCGCATCCACCAGATCGCCCACTGCCAGTGCAATGCCGGCCAGCGACATGATGTTGGAGGTAATGCCAAACCAATCCATCATAATGAAGGAAATAAGCACCGACATCGGAATGGTAATGACTACGATCAGCGTACTTCTTACATGGAGCAGGAAAACGAAAAGCACGAGGCTTACGACGATGATTTCTTCGGTGACTGCTTCACTCAACGTGGCGATGGTGGCTTCGATCAAATCCGAGCGGTCATAAGCCACTTTGAATTTCACGCCCGGTGGAAGGCCTTTTTCAACGTCTTTTAGTTTCTCTTTCACGCGGTCAATTACCTCTTTCGCATTTTCCCCATACCGCATCACGACGATGCCACCCACTTTTTCGCCTTCACCGTTTTCATCCACGATGCCCAAACGGAGTTCGCCTCCCATTTGCACGGTTCCCACATCGCGTACTTTTATGGGTATAGAATTGCGCGTTAATAGGGCGATGTTCTCAATTTCTTTAATGTCTTTGATGTAACCCAATCCCCGGATGATATACCCGATGTCCGACTGTTCAAACTTCCTTCCCCCCACGTCGTTGTTGTTCGCTTTTATTTTAGCAGCGACATCCATGATGCTGATGCCGTAATAATTGAGTTTCAAGGGGTCAACCACTACCTGATATTGTTTTTGAAAGCCGCCATAAGAGGCTACCTCGCTCACCCCTTTCACGGTTTGTAGCGCGAAACGGATATACCAATCTTGCAAGGCCCGCAGCTCGCCCAAATCATAACCGGGCGCATCGAGCGTGTACCAGTAGATATGGCCCAACCCCGTTCCGTCGGGGCCGAGCGTGGGGATAATTCCTTCAGGGAGAAGCCGTTGCGCGTAATTCAAGCGTTCCAGTACGCGGGTTCGCGCCCAATAAATATCCACTTCATCTTCAAAAACCACGAATACAAAGCTCATCCCGAACATGCTGTTGGCACGGATATTTTTCACCTTCGGAATGCCTTGAAGATTGCTGACCAGCGGGTAAGTGACCTGATCTTCCATGATCTGCGGACTTCTTCCCATCCACTCTGTGAAAATGATGACCTGGTTTTCTGAAAGATCCGGGATGGCGTCTACGGGCGTGTTTTTCACCGCGTAAATACCATAAGCCGTAACCGCCCCGGCGATCAGCAAGACGACGATGCGGTTTTTAAGGGACCAGGTAATTAGCGCATCAATCATGGTTTTTCATTTTGAAAAAACTTCAAATGCTTGCCCAATCGGATGATTATCATCGCAACCAGGCCCGCTCCGATGCTCACTGTCCAATCGGCAATTGACATGGTCGCGACGGAAAGGGCGGTTCGGACGGGGGGGATTTGGTACAACAGCACGATGATCCCGGTGCAAGCACTGAGGGCAAACCATACATAACGATTGCGCACAACCTCGGTGCGCCAAAACGGAAGTTCCATCGAACCCATATTGAACACATGAAATAGCTGGCTGAAAATGAGGGTGAAAAACAAGATGTTGTTGCAAAGCGCGGGATCCCAACCGTCTCCGGTGTGAATGGTGTAATGGCTGAAATACACCGCCCCAATCGTCATTATAGTGATGATGCTGGCGTAGAAAAAAATTCGCCGCCAACGCCGCTTGTCAATGATGGGTTCGTCTGTGTCGCGAGGCTTCTGCTGCATGACTAAGGGGCCGCCAGCAGTGACGCCCAATGCTAAGGCAGGCAATACGTCGGTGACCAGGTTGATGAACAGGATTTGCAGCGGCTTCAACTGGAAATGTAAGAACAGCACGGAAACTATGGCGATCACCGCCAGTTCGCTCATGTTACAGGACAACAGATAAATGACAAATTTGCGAATATTGTCGAAAATGACCCGCCCTTGTCGGATGGCCACGACGATACTGGCAAAACTATCGTCTCGAAGTACCATATCGGCCACATCCTGCGCCACCTGAGTACCACGTTGCCCCATCGCGATCCCGATATCGGCTTTTTTGAGTGCTGGTGCATCGTTCACGCCGTCGCCTGTCATACCAACGATGGCTTTGCGCTCCTGAAAAAGGCGTATTAAATCGAGTTTCTGTTTTGGGCTGACGCGGGCAAATATTTTAGCGGCTGCCCAACGCGACTTCTCCTTCGCGCTGAGTTTTTCAAAGTCCGGCATCCCTTTTCCCAATATCACGTCTGCCTCATCAGAATCAATGATGCCCAACTGCCTGCCGATGGCTTTTGCGGTGGCAGGGTGGTCGCCAGTGACCATGACCACCTCGATACCGGCATCCCGGCACTGACGGATGGCGGCGGGGATTTCTTTTCTGGGCGGGTCTATCAGGCCGAAAAGCCCAGCGAAAACCAGGTTTTCGGTATTCATCTGATGACTCGAAGTCATCTGATGAATATTGGTTTCAATTTTGAACGCCCCTGCGATCACTTTCAGCCCAGAAGAAGCCATTTTTTCCG
>JANMME010000386.1:0-14881 GCA_031373015.1 Saprospiraceae bacterium | reverse complement strand
GGCTTTTGTACTTTCCGGCAAATACCTCGGTGGTATCAGCGGTGTCGGCAGTTTCGGTGTTCTTAAGACGCAACGCAAATCCTATTTCGGGCTCGGCAAATCCCATTTCCATTGCATGGCAGCCAGCCGGATACCCACGACCACTACTACAGAAAGTGTTGCCGCCAAGGGCGCAAGCATATCCCAAGCCGAAAACACAAAATAAAGTGCGCCGCCCAGCAAAGAGGCCGAAGCATAAATGTCTTTCCGAAATACGAGCGGGATCTCATTGAGCAATACATCGCGCAGCACCCCGCCAAAACAACCCGTCACCATGCCCAGCGCGACGCAAACCGACGGACTCAATCCCGCATCCAGTCCGCGTTGCAGACCAACCACGGTGGCAAAACCCAGCCCAATGGCATCAAAAATCGCCAGCGTTCGCGGAAAAAACTGCAAGTATTTGCGGAAAAATAGTGTGATGACGTATGAAACAAAGACGACCGTAATGGCTTGCTGGTCTTTCATCCAGGCCACGGGCGTGTTGCCGATCAGGAGGTCGCGTACCGTACCGCCACCAACCGCTGTGGCAAAAGTCAGCACCAGCACCCCGAACACGTCGAGGCGTTTGTTGAGCGCGGCCAAAGCACCAGAGATGGCGAAAGAGGCGGTGCCGAGGTTTTCCATGAGTTCGCGGAGGAGCATGACAGGGAGGTTTTTGTGGGGCTAAGATAAAAAAAAAGCCATTACCTTGTCTGCCACAAAGCGCACAGAGCGTTCACTCCCTAACCAGTTACGAACCGAATAAATAGTGGAGACCAGCAACCACTTAAAAAACGGGGCGACACCGAAAAGCCAAACGAGTAGGACAAAAAGTAAAATAAATGAAAAAGATTACCCTTTCGATTCTGCTATTGTCAACAAGTTTGTCTGTGTTTTGTAAAACCTGGACCGTTAATAATTCAGGATTTACATTTGCCCCAGCTACCATAACCATCATGGTGGGGGACACCGTAAAATTCGTCCTCCAAAATGTACACAATGCCTTAGAAGTTAGCCAGGCAAGCTGGAATGCGAACGATAACACGCCTCTGCCTGGAGGATTTGTAACCCCTTTTGGTGGAGGACTTGTATTGCCCGCAAAACTTGGAGTAGGCACCCATTATTATGTATGCGATCCACACGCGTCCATGGGTATGAAAGGTAAAATTATCGTTCAAAACACATCAGGCGTTATAGAAAGTCAACCACAACCCGATATTTCTATTAATCCAAATCCTTCTACCGGAACGTTCCAATTGGTAATGGAAGAGACTCCGCTCGCTGGAAATTGCAAAGTGGAAATTTACAATGCGAAAGGAGCAAGCATTTATAAGGCCACTATTACAAATACAAAATTCAACCTTGATTTGAGTAATCAGCCAAAAGGGGTTTATTATGTAAAGATTTATAACGGCGGGGCAATGCTTACAAGAAAAATGGTGATACAGTAGATAGCACACGCTGCAAAACGCCTACACTCCACCAAACGCCCGGATAAACCGCCACACAAAATCAGCCGAGAGTTCCGGCTTTTTGGGAAAACGGTTCTCTATACCGCACTCGGTTTCGAGGCGAAGCGGGTCGGTGAATGGCACGCCCGTCAGACCTGCGCCAAATCTTCCCGGGTTGATGCCAAAGATGAAATGCCGCCCGCGTTCGTCTGCGTAAAATTTTTCGTAAAAGGTGGTCAGGCAGCGCATGGTCTCAGGTTGTCCGTACGGGAACAGCCACTCAAAATCGGATGGCAGCGCCACTTCGGGAATGCGGAGGTCTTGGGTGAATTGGATTACTTTTTGGGCGAAGGACATGGGAGGTATTTTGGTGAGCAAAAGCGGGGGGCGTATTTTCTACATCAACTTGCAGGCCTTTTTTGTATTTTTGTCCAGTAAAAATTTCATCGTCCAATATTTAGTCCCATGAATTCCACCAAATCTGCATCAACAAATCATAAAATCTGTTTTACCGGGTTAGTTTTATTTTTTAGCTTATTCGGAAATAGAATTGACGCAAATGTTGGGCACAAGAATTTTTCCAACGTAAATAATTTACCCGTTACAAATATACAAGGTGTAATTAATGATTATTCCATTGTAACAGAGATTACTAAAGGAACCTGTACGGATAAAATCCGAACTAACAATTCCACTTATTATGCTGTAGATGATCGGGTTTTGATCATTCAAATGAAAGGAGCAAATATTAGCCTGGAGAATACCGTAAACTTTGGAAATATAAACACGATTGAAAATACAGGCAATTATGAGTTTGCAACCATTTTGAATATATCAGGCAATGTAATTGCGCTAAAAGAGAAATTAATCCATGCCTATACGCCTGCAAACTTGGTTCAATTGGTGCGCGTACCGGTCTACGATCAGGTGAATGTTGTAGGTCCCTTGACCTGCCAACCCTGGGATGGAAGTACAGGGGGGATTCTTGCGTTTGAATGCGCAGGAGCGGTGTCGCTTTCAGCAAATATTACGGTTTCAAAAAAGGGGTTTAAAGGAGGCGATCTTTCTTTAAACCAATATACCTGTAATTATTTTACATATTATGAAGCCTACCCTTCTTATACATCCGGGCAAAAAGGAGAAGGCATTGCACAGGTGAGTGCCGCATTCCAATCTGCCCGCGGGAAATTAGCCAATGGTGGTGGCGGCGGAAATCAAACAAATGCAGGAGGTGGTGGCGGCGGAAACTATTCCAGGGGTGGCAGAGGGGGCGATGAATGGGGCGGTTGTGGTCAGGATCCGATAGGTGGGGAAGCGGGGATTGGACTTGGGCAATATTACAATTCAGGTAGATTGTTTTTAGGCGCCGGCGGTGGTGGCGGGCATCAAAACAATAGCTATGGATCAATGGGAGGTTATGGAGGGGGTATTATTTTGATTTCCGCGATGGAAATAGTAGGAAATGGGTTTAATATTGAAGCATCTGGAGAAAGTACGAATGCTTCAGGAATTGATGGCGCAGGTGGCGCAGGTGGAGGTGGTAGTATCTTGATTGCTTGCCCAACTTGGTCTGGCAATGTGCATATTCAGGTAAGTGGAGGCAATGGCGGCAATGCAAAAGATAACCATGGTCCGGGCGGCGGTGGCGGCGGCGGATTTATCGGTTTGAGTACGCCAGGTTTACCCGCTGGGGTTTCCATTGATTTAAGCGAGGGCTTAAATGGTGTTAATAACATTAATGCATGGGGGGCTGAACCTGGCATATCGGGCGGTATCTTATTCGGACAAATACTAGCCTCCGCAAAACCGCCTGAACCTGTAATGATCTCTTTGGGTACCAAATATATTTGTGAAGGAGATTCGACGCTTATTTTTGGGAAATATGAATCGGAATCAGGGGATTATTTTAAACTTAGTCCTGTAGCCAATGGATGCGATTCTTTAATGACCATTACCCTTGCAGTTTATGCGCCGTTGATACTGAATTCAATACAAAAGAATAGCTGTCCTGGGGAAAATAATGGGAGCCTTAGCATTCTGGTCAATGGGGGTAATCCTCCATATCATTATCATTGGGCACACACCATGGAAAATATCCCGTATTTTGAAGGATTATTACCAGGGAATTATAGCGTTACGATAACTGACCAAAATGGGTGCAACACGATTGAAAATCATACCATTGAAACGCAAGAAGTGCCATCTTATAAACTTGAAGCGCACCCTATTGTTTGTTTTGGGGGAAATAACGCAGTGATCACCTTGGAAAGCTCGGAACATCTTTTATATAGCATAGACAGCATTAACTTTTCGGCAGAAGGAAATTTCGACAATCTTGGGCCAGGAATCTATTCCATTTATATACAAGATGAGGCGAACTGTATAAATGACACAACCGTTCAGGTTAGTCAACCGGCTGAGTGGGACCTATTTGCTGACCATACTTTTTTCGAATTAAATTTTGGCGAACAAGTCAAATTGAATACCCATACAAATGCTGCTCATCTCGAATACCATTGGATTCCTTCTGAAGGATTAAATTGTAACGCTTGTCCTTCACCTATTGCAACTCCTTCAGAACCAACTCATTACTTGTTGATTGCGGAAGACCCGCTTGGTTGCAAAGATTCCATATCTATAGATATACAGGTTTTGTTTCGTTGCAACAATCTGTATATTCCCAATATCTTCAGTCCCAATGATGATGGAATCAATGATTTTTTCGAAGTTGCTGTAGGTAATCCGGATGAAATTAAAATCCGTGGATTAAATATTTTTGATCGCTGGGGGAGTCTTGTTTTCTCTGACCAATCCATTGATCCAACCTGGACCGGGCTTTTCAATAACAAAGAATTACCCCCTGGAGTCTATACCTATTTACTCACCTATACCTGTCAGGAGGATCAGCACTCAGGTACGCGGCAAAAAAAGGGAGATGTTACAATATTGCGTTAAGTAAAGAAACTCCAGGCCACGGGTGTGTTGCCGATCATTATATCTCGCACCGTTCCGCCACCGACAGCTGTGGCAAACGTCAACACCAGCACCCCGAATACGTCGAGACGTTTGTTGAGTGCCGCCAGTGCGCCGGAGATGCCGAAAGAGGCAGTACCAAGGTTTTCCATGAGTTCGCGGAGGAGCATGTTGGAGAGTTTTGTTGCGCAAAGATTTGGAAAAGTGATTACTTTTGTCTGTCACAAATCAGCTATGTTATGAATGTAACCCTTCAATTGGTATCTTCAGAAGACTTACAGGTTTTGCTCCCTTTGCTGGAGCGGCTTCATATTACATATAAAATTGGGCAGCCTACTGTCTTATCTAAAAATCCGAAAAAGAAAATGCCCAAAGGCGTGAAGTTGACGGAAGCAGAATTACAAGAGCGACTCGCTTATCTTGCCGAAGAGCGTACAGAGCGTTCTTTACCTAATCGTTGATATGAAACTGCTTGATAGCAACATTTTTATTTATGCAGCCTCTGGGACACATGACTATTTGCATTCTCTTTTAGAAGATGAGCAAAATGGCTGTTCTATTATTGCTTGTATCGAAGTCTTGGGCTTTCCGCGTCTTAAGCCAGACGAGAAAGAGTTTTACGAGAGTGCATTTGAAACGTTGCATGTAATACCCTTGTCAGAGGAAGTGAAAAACAAGGCTATCGAGATTAGGCAGCAAAAGAAAATTTCGTTGGGAGATAGCATCATAGCAGCAACAGCCCTATGTTGGCAAGTTACCCTTTATACTCGAAATGTAGATGATTTTAAAAATATCTCAGGACTGTCTGTCGTAAATCCGGTGCATTAAGCCGGTAAAATATTATGGAAATACCGAAAAAACTTTACAAATACGAGGCTTTTAGTGAGATGAGCCTTAGAAATTTAAAGAAACAAATTATCTATTTCTCAAGCCCATTAGGTTTTAATGACCCTTACGACTATGCTATTACAGCTGAGATACAAGATTTATCATTAATATAGTTAGAGACCTATAAAAAACACATCATCGAAAATACATGCGGAGAAAAAAACCGCCCTTGCCGCCGTTATAACACAACAAATTCACGTTTGGCGTACGGCAGGGACAGTTTTTCACAGGCGCTAGGGCTTTCAAACGTTTCAAAAAGCCCTTGGGCCGATGCCCCTAAGGGCGCGAAAGGCAAACTGGCAGTACTTCCGATTTGTCCCCCTCCGGACGGCCAACTCCGGTACTGATGTGTTAAGAGTATATTGTAGAACAAAAGTACTGGCATTTGTCTAATTCGACAAAAAAAGCTCAGCATATCAATCTTCCCTTCTGCGATATGGGAAGCGTTTTGCATTTCGCCACCCAATGGGCCACTCAGTAGCTTATGCACAGGTTGGTGGAGCGCATCAGAAAGCAAGCGCTCTGTAGTGCCAGTGGCAAACAATTCATGGCGTGCCAATTCTGTTCGGTTGTAAACCGCCCAATCAATCAGGTCTTTCTTTTTGTGGTCGTGGGCTACGAAAGCATACTTTTCCGCACTTTTTTAGGGTCTTGCCTGCTGTGGTAAAGCAGCAAAATAAAAATGGTCTCGTTCTTAAACTCATACACCAGCCGATAGCCGCCAACGGGTATCGAGCGGTAACGGGGAGGCTTTTCTAGTAAAAGTCGGTCGTAGGAATAATGCTCAGGGTGTTCCAGTATTTTTTGGCGGCGGCAAAAACATCGGACTTGAATTTCAAGGCAATTTCTTCCGAAATGTTCTTCTTTAGGTAATTGAACACGTTGCGCATGGCGCGGAAAGCAGTTTCATCCCAACAAATGTCGTAGCCGTACTCCATTACCAGTTTTCAGATTCTTTTATCACATCCTCATGGCGGACAAAATGCCCGGCCTGCACTCGAGCACTGGCTGCTTCCACAGCATTGCGCAATTGGTCCTGAGTGAGGGGCTTTTCATCCACATCAAAGGCGACAATGGCACGGTTTTGCACCCGGAGCAAATTGAGTAAGATCTGGTAGTAGGCATCCAAGGTCTCTTGGTCGTTGGTAGCGTTTAGGAGGGTTGAAATGTTGGATCGTATTTCGATAGCAGACATGGCACGAGTATTTTGGCTACAAAAATAGGCATTGAAGGGCAAGAATAAAAGTAACTTTCACAGCGGCACATTCCCATGCTTCCGCTTCGGTCTCGCCACCGCCTTATTCTCCAACATCGCAAACGCTTTGATCAACTTCCTCCGCGTTTCTCTCGGCTGAATCACTTCATCAATAAAGCCCCGTGCAGCAGCGCGGTAGGGGTTGGCAAACGTGTCGGCATATTCTTTTTCCTTCTCCAAAAGTTTGGCGGCCGGGTCAGCAGCGGCATCAATTTCCTTCTTGAAAATGATTTCTGAAGCCCCTTTTGCTCCCATAACCGCGATTTCCGCGCCCGGCCAGGCAAAGTTCATGTCCGCGCCGATGTGCTTGGAGTTCATCACATCATAAGCGCCTCCGTAGGCCTTGCGGGTAATGACCGTGATGCGCGGCACGGTGGCTTCGCTAAAGGCATAGAGCAGTTTTGCACCGTTCGTAATGATGGCATTCCACTCCTGGTCGGTGCCGGGCAAAAAACCAGGCACATCTTCCAGCACGAGCAGCGGAATGTTGAAACAATCGCAGAAACGCACAAAACGCGCCGATTTCTTGGAGGAATTCACGTCCAAAACGCCCGCGAGGTTCATCGGTTGGTTGGCCACGATGCCGATGCTGCGCCCGGCGAGCCGTGCAAAACCGACCACGATGTTCTCGGCATACTGCTCGTGGATCTCAAAAAAAGACTCCGTATCTACGATACCTGCAATCACTTCCTTAATGTCATAAGGATGGTTGGCGTTTTCGGGGATAATGCTGCCGAGTTGGTCGCGGTATTCGTCGCCTAGTGTGTAGGGTAGGGTAGGGGCTTTGTCCGCGCAATTTTGCGGAATGTAGGAGAGCAACTTTTGAAGTTTGTGTATGCAGTCCATGTCATTGGCCGCGGTTAAATGCGTCACCCCACTTTTGCTGGCGTGGGTGCTGGCGCCGCCGAGTTCTTCGCTCGTAACTTCCTCATTGGTAACGGTTTTCACCACGTTCGGCCCGGTCACGAACATATACGAACTGCCCTCCACCATCATAATGAAATCTGTCATGGCCGGGCTGTACACCGCGCCGCCCGCGCAGGGGCCCATGATGGCCGAAATCTGCGGAATGACACCGCTGGCCTGCACATTGCGGTAAAAAATGTCGGCGTAACCGCCCAAAGAGTTCACGCCTTCCTGGATCCGCGCACCGCCTGAATCGTTTAATCCAATGAGAGGCGCACCGTTTTTTACGGCCAGATCCATGACTTTGCAAATCTTCTCGGCATGGGTTTCGGACAGCGAACCGCCAAACACCGTGAAGTCCTGTGCAAACACATACACCAGTCGCCCGCCGATGGTGCCATAGCCCGTCACTACCCCGTCACCGAGGAATTGCTGTTCGGCCATGCCAAAATCGGTGCTTCTGTGGGTGACGAGCGCTCCGATTTCCTCGAAACTGTTCTCGTCCAGCAGGAAATGCACCCGCTCGCGGGCAGTGAGTTTGCCTTTTGTGTGTTGGGCATCAATGCGGTTCTGACCGCCGCCGAGTTTTGCTTCGGCGAGTTTAGATTGGAGGATTTCTAACTTTTTGTCCATTATGAATCAGGAATGTACCCCGGAACTCCGTTCCGGCGCGCCCCGGAACGGAGTTCCGGGCTACAATTTGCGCAAAGATAAAAAAAGCGGGGGCTGTGGTGTTGCCACAGCCCCCGCTACTTATTTTCAGGAAATAAATTTCAGGCAAACAACTCTGATACTGGCACTTCTAGACCTAAAACCTGATCTTTGGCAATGTCGTTCTCATTAAAGAAGGTATATTTTCCTGAGGCTGAATAAATCGCCACGCCACCCATGCTGGGAATGATAATCCAGCAAGATTTCACGCCTTTTTCAAAGTATTGGTCTGCTTTATCCACCAAATCATTTAGACTTTGAGTGGGAGAAAGGATTTCGATAGTGCCAAGTGGAGGCTCAACCAACCTGATTTTGTCCGCTCGAAGGTTTAGTTTAATTGGTGGAAGAATTAAAATATCTGGAGTGCTGGGCCAGCCTTCCAACTCAAGGGCTGTTTCGGTTGGGAAGCTGTAAGTTCCTCGATACCGAGACATTAAAGCAAAATAGGTATTGCCCTGAATCAGGCCATGATTTAAACTGGGCAGAGGTTTTCCGCGTTCAATTTCGTACTCTGAAAGTGTTGCAACAAGCGTATCCATGCAGTCAAAAAATTTTGTCAAAGGTAAGGAAGAGACGTTGGATTGTTGGACATTTTACCCGCCGAAGCCTTGGCGAAGGAGGGTGGACATTGGATTTTTGAACCAAACAAGTCTAAAGTCTTTGGTCCAACAATCCACCCTCCTTCGTTCCTCCTCCGTTAAAACTATGGCGGATGAAAAGACTTCGGCGGGTAAAACATCTGGACTACTGCTTCACAAAATTCAACGACACCGAATTAATACAGTACCGCAAGCCCGTAGGTGCTGGCCCGTCCGGGAAAACGTGCCCCTGATGACCTCCGCAGCGCGCGCACTCTACCTCTTCACGGTCCATGCCGTAGCTGTTGTCGGTTTTGTCCGCAATGCAGTCTGCACTGATCGGCTTGTAAAAAGAAGGCCAGCCTGTGCCGGATTCAAATTTAGTTTCAGACGAAAATAGCGGTAGCCCGCAGCCTGCGCAGACATAGATCCCATGTTCATGGTTGTCCCAGTATTTGCCTGTAAAAGATCGCTCGGTGCCTTCTTTGCGAAGCACACGAAACGCGTCTTCAGGAAGTTCGCGCTTCCAGGCGTCCTCGCTTTTTTCGACTTTGACCATTTTCCCGTTTACATATTGAGGCGGGACGATGGAGTCGATGGAGGAGGTAGTGGTTGCAGTAAGGGTAGTGGATGAACCCGCCTTCGCCGAGGCTACGGCGGGTGAACCGGCGGGTAAAGGTGCGTTGTTACACGCGATGATGGTGAGTAGAATGCTCAGGTATTTCATTGCAGATAAATTTTTTTGGTATAAACGTGTGCCAAGGCATTTTGGATTTGTGTCCAACACTTTAGAAGCAGGACTTGTCGGTATTGGGACAAATAAACGCAGCTCAACGTTATTTGGACATTGGACATTCCTTATTGGATATTGGATATTTCTTCGTCCTCCGCCCCTCCTTTCGGGTGTGCCTGTTCGTACACTTTGATGAGTTGCTCGATGTTGTTGTGCATGTACACCTGCGTGGAAGCAAGGTTGGAGTGGCCCAGCAGTTCTTTGATGGCGTTCAAATCTGCACCGTTATTGGAAAGGTGCGTCGCAAAAGAGTGCCGCAGCACGTGCGGACTGCGTTGTTCCTCCGTGGTGACGGTCGAGAGATACTTTCGCACTAGGTAGTAAATGCTTTCGGGAGAAAACCTTTCCCCTTTTCGATTGAGGAAAAGCCAGGGCTCGTTGGTGCTTGGGAAAGCCGCTGTTCGAGCCTCTAGAAACTTTTTAAGCCAATCGTAAAGATAGGGAGCGAAGGGTACAAGCCTTTCCTTGTCCCCTTTGCCCAGCACCCGGAACACCATACGACTAAAATCCAAGTCATTGATTTTCAGGTTGGAAGCCTCGCTGCGGCGCATCCCGGTGGCATAAAGGGTTTCGAGCAAAACCCGGGCAAGCAGGCCACCATAATCGTCGGCAAATTCGATATGGGAAAAAAGGGCTGCTATTTGGCTTTCCTGCATAAAAACAGGGAGCCGTTTGCCCATGCGCGGTGCGGTTATTTTGCGCATCGGGTCTTTTTCGATCAGCCCACGCTTTTTCAAAAATTTGAAATAGGTCTTCAGGCAAGAAAGGCGCCGGACAATGCTGCGGGCGCTTTGACCGGCTTGCATTTGTGCTACCACCCAGGACCGAATATGCAAATGCCTTACTTCGCGTAACGAGGTAAGGCATTGCTGTTCAACACAATATGCTATAAAACTGGAAAGATCGCCCCGGTATGCCGTAAGGGTATGCGGCGAGAACCGACGTTCGAGCGACAAATATCCGTAAAACGACTCTTCGTGGAACAAATCAATCGTTCTTGTTGCCGTACATATCTTCCTTGTACACCGCTTTGAGCACTTCGGTGCGGCGCTGGACTGACGGCTTGGAAAATGCTTTGCGGCGGCGCAATTCTTTCAGGATGCCTGATTTCTCAAATTTGCGCTTGTACTTTTTAAGCACCTTGTCAATGGTATCGCCGTCTTTAATCTCGAGGATGAGCATGGATTTCTCCTTCTTTTATGGGTGAAAAATTCGAATGTTAAAAATTGGGCTGCAAAGGTAAATCTAGTTCGGCAAAAATCACAGCCTCGGGCAAAATTTTCGGTGTTTTATCGGAAAATCAATTTTCTCAAAAAGAAAAGTGTCCGCAAATTCGGCAAATTCATCTCGGAAATGCGTTCCTTTGCTCCCGGAAACATTTATGGTCCTCCCAACATCAACAAAAGTTATTTGAAACCTTATGCTCAGCCGACGCAGTGTTCGAGTCAAAGTGATGCAACTTCTTTACATGCTCAATCGCGACGAGTCTCTCGAACTCGCCGAATTGCAAAAAGCGTACAAAGGGGGCATCTGGAAAGCCTTTGAACTTTATATCTACCACCTCTATCTCACGCTGCGTGTGGCGCAGTACGCCGAAAAGGACGCTGCCAACCGCGCCGTCAAACTCCTCCCCAGCGAGGATGACAAGGTTTTTGAGCCGCGCCTGAGCACCAACATCTGCACCAGCAGCCTTGCCAACCACGTCGAATTCCTCAACCTCGTTTCCAAATATAAGGTCAACGAGAACATAGACGAGGACCACATCCGCTCGCTTTACAACGGCTTTTGCGATGTGCCCGAATACAAGGCATACCTTGCCTTAGAGGCCCCCGCCGATGCCGATCACGCCAAAATTTTTATTGAGCTTTACCGCTACCTATCGTCCAATGACCTCTTCCTCGATATGACGGAAGACCGCTACAACAACTGGGCCGACGACGAATCCCTGGTGGTGGGCGCTATGAAAAAGACACTCAAGTCTATGCCCGTGAGTGGCGCATTTTACCAAGAACACGAGCCTTCTGACGAAACCGTTCGGGAATTCGGCGCCGAACTCCTGCTCCGTACAGCGCAGGAAGATGCCGCACTACTCGCCGAAATACAGCCTACGCTAAAAAACTGGGATGCCGATCGTGTCGCCATTCTCGACATGATCATGTTGAAAATGGCGCTTTGCGAGCTCCTGCACTTCCCCACCATTCCCACAAAAGTCACCCTGAACGAATTTGTCGAAATCTCCAAAGTTTATTCCACCGACAAAAGCAAGGAGTTCATCAATGGCATTCTTGACCGCCTGATGAAAAAGCTCCTGGAGGATGGTCGCATCGTGAAGGAAGGAAGGGGACTGATTGATCAGTAGGGCAGCATGATTCCTCCCGGTTTTTACAAATTAAACCGCAAAATGCAAAACAGGAAAATTTAAAACCGCAAAACCTAGAAGCACAAAATCTCGAATGGGCAAAAATCTTGCCCTGTCCGCAATGGAAACGTTTGGTTTTATATTTTCCTGTTCTCCTGTTTTCCTGTTTTTCGGTTTTTTCTCTTTTAAAAACTCAGGGATTCTCCTGTTATATTTATAATGCAACGCCAAGCAGAAGCCCCCATCCCAGCTCGATACGGACAATTTACAATGCTCGCATACGCCGAAAAAAGTACCGAGCGTATGCCACATATCGCATTTGTAGCCGAAGGCTTCGATCCGTCGAAACAGGTAGCCGTGCGTATTCACTCCGAATGTATGACAGGTGATGTGTTCAGTTCCCGCCGATGTGATTGTGGCGAACAACTCGATGCCTCCCTGCGCATTGCCGCCGAACGCGGGGGCGTGGTCATTTACCTCCGCCAAGAAGGCCGTGGCATTGGCCTTATCAACAAACTCAAAGCCTACAATCTCCAAGACTTGGGCTTGAACACGGCCGATGCAAACACTCACCTGGGCTTCGACGTGGATGCCCGCCAGTATGACTGTGCCATTTTTATCTTGCAAGACCTTGGAATTCAACAGGTTGAGCTGATCACGAACAACCCGGTCAAAGTCGAAGCACTGCGCCGTTCACCCATAGAAGTGGTGGGGCGCATTCCTATCATTATCCCGCCTCAGCCCGACAGCCAGCAATATTTACAAACAAAACAAGACTTGATGGGCCACCTTTTGGGGTTGTGAATTTTGAACCATTTACTATGAACGAACAAACTCCAGTCAACGGCCAAGAATCAACGGTCAACGGTCAAGATTCAACGGTCAACGGCCAACCTTTCCGCACTGGCTTTGTGAACATCATTGGGCGGCCAAATGCTGGAAAGTCTACCCTGATGAACGCGTTGGTCGGCGAACGCATGAGCATCATCACGCACAAACCCCAAACCACACGTCACCGCATTATTGGGATTTTGACGGGCGAAAACTTCCAAATGGTTTTTTCTGACACGCCCGGTTATGTGAAAACGCCCACCTACAAAATGCACAAAGCCATGAACCGCTTTGTGGAAGGTACGGTGGAAGATGCCGATCTAATGCTTTTTGTGTTCGACCTGACAGAAGAATTGGAAGCCGACAATCCCTTGATAGCGGTTTTGAAAAAAACAGAGGTGCCGATCTTGCTTATTTTGAACAAAAAGGACCTGGTTGCAGAGCAACGCATCCAGGACGCAAGCGGATGGTGGAAAAAACACATAAAATTCGATCAGGCAATCGCCATTTCCGCCCTGAAAGACGCTCAATCAGCATCTTTACTAGAGAAAATATTGACTTATCTCCCGGAAGGGCCAGCGTTTTACCCACCCGATCAATTGACTGATCGGCCCGAACGCTTTTTTGTCAGTGAGATCATCCGGGAGAAGATATTGAAGCTCTACGACGACGAAATTCCATACTCCTGCGAGGTGAGCATTGAGGATTTCAAGGATTCAAAAACCAACGCAGGGGAGGCTATCGCCCGCATCCGCGCCACCATTTATGTGATGCGCGAAACCCAGAAAGCCATCATGCTTGGCAAAGGCGGCTCGGCCATTAAAAAACTGGGCACTTATGCACGCAAAGACATCGAAGCGTTCTTGCAGTCCAAGGCGTTCCTTGATCTGACCGTGAAAGTGCGCGACAATTGGCGCGACGACGAGCAAGCGTTAGAGCGGTTTGGATACTTAGGTTAATGTGGGCAATGAAAACAATGTGGTCACATTGACCATATTTCTCACATTGACCACATTATTCCGTATTCTTGCGGCTCGGTTTTTGCTGATTTGTTTTAAATATTTCAAACTTTTGACAGAAGAAAATCAACGTTTTGGAAACCAAATGCGTCCTATATGTTTTAGGCGTCTCATTTGCAACCTAAATCTTTTTCTGACGTCAAACGTTTATAACTTCAGACATCAAGCCGAATGCCTGCCAATCAGGCATTCAAAAATGTTCCATCTATGCGCCAGTTAAAAATCGCCCACAAAATTACGAACCGCGAGAGCCAGGCGCTTGACAAGTACCTCAACGAGATAAGCAAACTTTCGATGCTTACCCCGGATGAAGAGGTACAATTGGCGCAACGCATCCGCGAAGGAGATCAGGACGCACTGGATCAAATGACCCGGGGTAACCTCCGTTTTGTGGTCTCTGTGGCAAAACAGTATCAGAATCAGGGCCTGAGCCTGTCTGACCTCATCAACGAGGGCAATGTTGGCCTTATCAAAGCGGCGCGCCGTTTTGACGAGACCAAGGGCTTTAAGTTCATCTCCTACGCCGTTTGGTGGATTCGTCAGAGCATCTTGCAGGCCATCGTCGAGAACAGCCGTATAGTGCGAATGCCGCTCAACAAAGTGGGATCTTACAATAAGGTGAACGAGGCTTACATCGCCTTTGTGCAGGAATTTGAACGCGAACCATCCGACGAGGAACTCGGCGAACTGCTCGGTATGAGCGAGCGCGAAATCCAGCAACTCATACACAGCGGCTCACGTCACGTTTCGCTCGACGCGCCTCTGCCCGGTACAGAAGAGGGCGACGCGACGATGCTCGACGTCATGGTGCCCGAGAATAGCGATGACCCGGATTTTGAACTCATGGCCGAATCGCTCCGCGAAGAGGTGGCCCAAGGGCTTTTTTCCCTTTCACCCCGTGAAACGGAGATTATCGGCGCCTATTATGGTCTCAATGGCCGCACGGCCCTGACACTCGACGAGATTTCTGAACTCTACGGCCTCACGCGCGAGCGGGTGCGCCAGATCAAAGAGCGCGGTATCCGTCGCTTGCGCAAGATACACAGCGAGAATTTGAAGTCGTATTTGGGGTAATGAAGTGGAGGCCCGACTCCAA